>JAEDMJ010000001.1 GCA_016303065.1 Clostridiales bacterium | reverse complement strand
CGTACTTGCCGTCGTTCTCATCCCTGTTTATACACCGCTTGTCCGTCCTTAGGCAACAAACAGCCGGCAGTGAAAACTGCCGGCTG
The DNA here is from genome assembly GCA_016303065.1 of Clostridiales bacterium. Taxonomy (GTDB): domain Bacteria; phylum Bacillota; class Clostridia; order Oscillospirales; family QAMX01; genus SIG499. The sequence continues at coordinate 111,364 of JAEDMJ010000001.1, read as the reverse complement.
TTTGTTTTTGTGTGATTGTGACGGGGAATATTCCGTGTTTGAGATTGGTGCTGCTGCAATCGGAGGCTTGGTAATCCGCTATTCGCTGTCTGATTGCTGGGCAGATTGGTAGTACGAGCTTTGCATCGCATACATTGCCTGATACTTTCCTCCGGTTTTAGAAATCAGCTCGTCGTGACGGCCTTCTTCGACGATTGCGCCGTTTTCAAGCACAATGATTTTATCGGCAAAACGCGTTGTACTCAGGCGGTGAGATATGAAAATCAGAAAATCCTTTGCCGCTGCACGGAGAATGAGCTTATTGATCTCATACTCGGTCAGCGGATCCAGCGAGGCGGTCGGCTCGTCGAGAATCATGGAGGTGGCGCTGCTTTTCACAAAAGCCCGTGCAATCGCGAGCTTTTGCTCTTCGCCGCCCGAAAAAACGATTCCGTCTTCTTCAAAGCGTTTTGTATAAGGCGTGTCCAGCTCCCTGGGCAGCGACGATATCTTTTCCAGTAAGCCCACGTTTTTGAGCACTTCGTATATCCCTGATTTGTCTGCTTCGTTTCCAAAGCAGAGATTCTCCCCAAGCGTGAAAGAATACAGCTTAAAATCCTGAAATACCGGAGCAAACAGCGCCATATAATCGTCATATCGGTAATCGTATATGCTGACTCCGTCCAGCAGGATATCCCCCGAAGAGACCTTGTAGAGCCGCAGCAGCAGCTTGACAAGCGTGCTTTTTCCTGCGCCGTTATCTCCTACGATGGCAACGGTTTCGTTTGATTTGATGGAAAAGGAGACGTTGCGCAGCACATCATCCGCGCCGTTTGTATAGCGGAAGCTGACATTGCGGAACTCCAGGGTATGTGTGCTCTTCGGAACGGATCTGTTTCCTTCCGTGCGGTCTGTTTCGGGCATATCCATGTATTGTAAATAGTCGTTGCAGTACCGCACCGCTTTGCGGACATAGGCAGCGGCGTTTGCCATTTGGAACAAGGCCCATGTCATCTGCTGGGCTGCGCTGATGAACAGCAAAAACTCGGAAAGCAGAAGCTTTCCGTTGGAGTACTGCTTCATTGCCAGCAAGTAGATCAGGGGGGTTCTGATCAGTGCAAACAGGGCGCTGAGGGATTCCTCGAAGAAGTCCAGTGTCTGATTTCTGCCGACTACCTTCAGAATTTGTCCCATAAGGCCGCTGCGCTTTTTTAGCAGGAATGATTTTGCATCGTTAAAAACCATATCCCGCAGGACTTTCGGGTCGTACAATGTGCTGTCCAGATAGGATTGCCTCTGTTTATAGGTGGCGGTTTCCCTGTCGTTTGCGTGCTGTTTTTTGTCGTTCCAAGTATTGATCCAAAACTCCAGGACAATCGTCGACAATACGACCAATGCGACCAAAATGTGTACCCGTGCAAACACATAAAAGGTCACTGCGATCAGGACGAGCCTGCTGAAAATCACACGAAAAATATAGTATGTGATATCGCAGCTGTTCCAGATTCCGTCGGAGGCTGCATCGTAGCGTTCCATAGAATCGCTGCGCTCGGTTTCCGCGTAATTCATGCGCATGGTTTTGCGGTTCATATTGAGCTGCATGGTGTTTGTAAAGCGAATTCCGTGCAGGCACAGGGTTCTGCCGCCATACTCCATAAGAAACGAAAAGATGACGATGACGAGATTGGCCGCCGTCACAACAATCAATGCCGCAGAGGTTTTGTCCGGTGCGAGCAGCAGATTCAAAACCGTCGCGGGCAGAAACATGGAGACCATTTTCTGCGCCTCATCCATCAGTCCGGACAATATTTGAAGCGGAATTTGCCACTTGTTGATTTTTGCATCCTGTTTTATTTGGTACCAAATACATTGCCAGGCTTTTTTCATAGTTGAGTCCTCCTCTCCCGGAACCATGACGCCGGGCTTCGCAGGCAGGCTGATTTACACATATAATTCGGCCTGTTTGGTGAACATTTCAGCATACATCGCTTTGTTGCCCATCAGCGTTTCGTGGCTGCCTTCTTCCACGATTCTGCCTTTGTCAAACACCACTATTCGGCTGCACAGACGGCAGCTTGCAAGGCGGTGAGAAATAAAGATGACAGACTTGTTTTTTGTAAGTTCGGAAAAACGCCGGTAAATATCATATTCGTTTTGCGGCGAGAGCGACGCCGTCGGTTCATCCAAAATGCAGATGGGCGCATTCCGATACAGCGCGCGTGCAATTGCCAGTTTTTGTCCTTCGCCGCCCGAAAGCTCGACCCCGCCCTGATCGAAACGCTGCGTCATATAGGTGTCCGCCTTTTTCGGGAGCTTGTCTACCGCGCCGCGCAGGCCGATTTGGTCAATCCTGTTTTGGGCGGCTGCTGTTTCCTGCTCAGAGGGATGATCTGTGAGGAGAATGTTGTCGAGAACCGAGAAAGCGTAAATCTGATAATCCTGCAGCAGGACGGAGAACAGCTTTTGGTATTGCCCGCTGTCCAGTTCTTCGATATCCGTTCCGTTATACAGAATCCGGCCCTCTGTCGGTTTGTATAAGCCGGTCATCAAGGCGATAAACGTCGTCTTGCCGGCACCGTTTGTGCCTACGACAGAGAGTTTTTCGCCGAAGCGGAAGGAAAAGTTGATATCCCGCAGCGCGTATGTTTCCGAGCCCGGATAACGGTACGATACGTGCACAAATTCAATGGTGCCATTGTTATCGAACGGAGCGACATCTTTTTTTCCGGTATATAAGTTCGGCATCTCAAGGAAGTCTTTGACTTTGGCCAGGCGGACGCTTTGTGCGGAACAGTCGACGCTCTTTGATACAATGCTGCTGACAACTCTTGAAAAACGGAAGATCGCGCTCATGGTGACGGTGAATGCGCCGACGGTCAGTTTTCCTGCGGCAAAGCGCAGGATATTATAGGTGTAAAAGAAAACCGACAAAACGCCTTCCGTGATCTTTGTATACTGCTGCGCATTGCTGAGCTGGTGAAGATATTTCCTTGTGACTCCGATAGACTCTTCAAGGGTCTCCGCGTGACGCCGGGAGACAAAGGGCTGAAAACCGAAAACCCGTATTTCCTTTGCATAGGCCGGTTTGGGTATCTCATAGCTGAAATACCGCATGATTCGATTGGGTTGATTCTCTTCTTCCTCTTCTTCAACGCTTTTCTTTGCGATGATGCGGTTCGCAATGACGTACACCGCAGTTCCGCCGACAAACAGCACCACTCCGATGACAGGCATATCTTTCAGCACATATAAGAGGCCCGCCAATTCGACGACCAGAAATACAATGGAAAAAAGGTTGTTCAGAAAGCCGCGCACGGCATCCTGTCTTGCACAGGTACGCGCCAACTCAAGCCGTTCAAAAACTTCCGGATGCTCCAACTGCTCCTGACGCAGGGAAGCTGCCTTTTCGACCAGCATTTGGTTGATTCCGGATTTGACTTTTTCGCTCTGTATCTTTGCAGAGCGTTCCATCGCGGCCTTCAGAATTGCTATCGCAAATTCCCAGACGGCAAACGCGATAACCGCAAGGATAAACTGCCGATGCAGGTTTTGCTCTATGCTGCTTAAGATGTACCCGGGAAACAGGACGATCACAAGCGAGTTGACCGTATTCATCAAATGCGATGCGATGATCAGAAAGAGACTCAGTTTGCTGAGCCGCCATTGCAGCTTAAAGAAATATGTATAGCACCCAAGTGTCTTTCGGAGTTTCGGGCGTATGCTCATAAGTCTGTCCTCACTTTCTGGGCCAAAGGCGGTGCGGCGAAAATGCACGGCAAAATAAAACGTTTTCGGTTGTTTTTATATTTTAACTAAATGTTTCCATAATTATAACAAGACGGTAATATTTTGTCAACTGTTTGTTAAAAAACGGTTTTAGCAAACGCCAAGGGTCTGAAAAACAAATATGGCGGGGCAATACAAGCGTAAAAAAAAAGAAAGCAGCTGAGATAAATTCAATATTTCACGGCTATTTGCAAATGTTTTGCCAAAGTACGGAACCGAAGACGGGGGACTTTGTCCTGTCGGAACAGTACGGCGCACTGACTGCGGCGGTAAACTTTTGGCGGACAAACGACTGCGTAAACGGCATATGCAGCCGGATGACTTTTTTTGGGATTAAAAAGTTATGTAAAAAGCAACGGCATAAAAAAGCTGTCATTCCGTTTATTTGGGTCGCGCGGGGGCGGCGCATTGGCCCGGGACGGCTTTGCGCCAGCCCCATGTCTCAAAAGCACTTCCGGCGGATTTTTGCCCGGAAGAGCCGAGCCATAGAAAAAAACAAAAGAATGGGATAAAGACAATACAGGCGCGCCGGAGGAATGGTATCATAGAGGCAAAACAGGGCTCAGTCAAAAGGGGGATGAACGATTTGAAGCGTGATATGAAAAAATGGGTCGGCGAAGTGATTGCCGACCCTTGTAAAAAGCCGATGCCGCTGCTTTCGTTCCCGTGCGTTCAGCTTTTGAACGTCTCCGTGCGGGAGCTTCTCTCGGACAGCGGGCTTATGGCGCGGGGAATGAAGCTTACTGCCGGCCGCGTTACGGCCGGAGCGGCCGTGAGCTTCATGGATCTTTCGGTCGAGGCACAGTGCTTCGGCGCGGAAATCCGCTTTTCCGACAACGAAGTGCCGACGGTGAGCGGCGCGATTGTCTCTACCGAGGAACAGGCCAGGGCGCTCAGGGTCCCCGAGGTCGGCGCGTGCCGCACCGGAGGCTGTATTGCGGCGGTGGCCGAGGCAGCGAAGCTTATCGGGGACAGACCGGTGTTTGCCGGAGTCATCGGGCCTTTTTCTCTGGCGGGAAGACTTATGGACGTCAGCGAGACGATGGTATACTGCTATGACGAACCGGATATGGTTCACTGCGTTTTGGAAAAAACGGTGGAATTCATCTCCGGGTACTGTGCGGCATTCAAAGCCGCGGGAGCGAACGGCGTCGTTATTGCCGAGCCGCTTGCGGGGCTCATGTCGCCGTCGATGGCGGAGGAATTTTCCCATCCGTACGTCAAGCGGATCATCGAATCGGTCCAGGACGATGAGTTTGCAGTTATATACCACAACTGCGGAAACAACACGGTGTTCATGACGGAGGGGATCTACGGCCTCGGAGCGATGGGCTATCACTTCGGCGATGCGGTCGCGATGGCGGACATGCTGAAAAACGCGCCGGAGGACGCGCTTGTCATGGGAAACGTCAGTCCTGCCGAACAGTTTATGCGCGGAACGCCGGAGTCGGTAAAATCCGCGGTGAAGAGCGTGGCTGAGGCCTGCTGCCGGAAACGGAACTTTGTTCTTTCGAGCGGGTGCGATATTCCTCCCGGATCGCCATGGAAAAACATCGACGCGTTTTTTGAAGCGGCCGGAGAGTTTTGCCGGGGCTGAATCACCGTCTGAATTTTCCGGGAGAGACGCCCTCGACCCGTTTGAAAACCTTGCAGAAATAGCTTTGATCCGGAAAGCCGACTGCGGCGGCGATGTCCGCAAGGGAGCTGTCGGTGGCAAGCAGGAGCTGTTTGCTCTTTTCGACGCGGATAAGGGAGAGCTGTTCCCGAAAGCTTACGCCGACGGTCGAGCAGAACAGGGTTGAGAAATAGCCGGGGCTTAGTCCGACGAAGTTTGCCGCGTCGGAGAGCTCGATGTGCTCCCCGTAATGTTCCGCCATGAACCCAAGGGCGCGGCGGATGTGGCGGTTGCCCTTGTCCTGACGGACAAACATGGCGCTCATGAAGCTTTCGGCGATCTCCTGAAGCTTTAGACAGAGCGTGTCCAGGTCGCTTTCGGCGTAAAGCGACGGGAGAAGCCGGTCGGTGAGGTCGTAGATGACGTCCGCGGGCGCCCCGCCGTCAACGGAGACGCGGGAGAGCAGCGCCGTAAGCTCGACGGCGCGGTGGCGCACGGCTTCGATCTCTGCGCCGCGGCTGAAAAGAACATACCCGAGAAGATCGTTGAGAAGCTCCTTGACCTTTGGAACGCTGCCCAGGCGGACCTGGTCAAGGAGCTCTTTTTCTTTTTGAAAGAGAAAGTCTGCTCCGGAAGACCCTTCCCGGCCCTTGTACCTTTGGATCGTTTCGTTGATTCTCGATTGCTGATAAAGCTTCTCGCGGGATTGCATCAGGACTTCCTTTTCGCCCGGAATGAGAGGGGAGAGCAGGTAGTCGACAAGCTTTTTCAGGGTACGGACTCTGGGCGGGGGGATTACCTGAAGCCCGAAAAGCTCGTCGTAAAGCTCAAGCGACCTGGCGGGAGGCAGGGAATAGCGCTCCGCAATGTCGCCGACAAGGGAGCTGTCGGGGGAATCCATCAGAAACGGGCCGAGGATTACGCTTCCGAGGAGACTGTCTCCGCCCACGAGGGGAAAGGCGATGTGGGTGAGGTTTGCATGGCAGGAAAAAATATAGGTTTCGCCGAGGTTTTGGGCGATCTGGCCGGATTTGACGTGGAGAGAAAGACAGGAATCCTCCGTGAGGGTGTTTTTTTTGAAAAGTGAGCAAAAGCCCGTCTCGCCGCCGAAGGACCGGAGAAGTACGCCGTCGGCGGCAATAAGCTGGAGCGGAAGCCTTGTGTAGGCCTGGAGAGTTTGAAGGATGTCGTGGAGCTTTTCGGCGGGAATGTACGAATAGATGCTGTTCATATTGTAAACGGGCTCCTTGCATAATGGCAAAAAACATGATGAAAAAACAAAAACTGAGCGGGGCGTAATGATTATACACTGGGAAAAACAAAAAAGCAATATTGGCCGAACGGGAATTTGCTGTGACACGGTGCAAAAATACCCCCCGGAAGGCCGTTTGCGGCGCGTTCCGGGGGGGGAAAAACTCTATTTTTGGGGAGGAAAGTTGCTTTGAAAGGGGAGCTGTGATATAATAAACGGGTGAGTTTTGTCCGGCGGGAGGTTTGAAAAGATGACGAATGACGAAAAGTTCATGCTGGCTGCGCTCAGGCTTGCGCGCCGTGCCGCCGGAGAGGGCGAGGTTCCCGTCGGATGCGTCGTCGTGAAGGACGGAGTGATCGTCGGCCGGGGGAGGAACCGCCGGGAGACGGGCAGAAGCGCCACGGCGCACGCAGAGCTGCGGGCAATAGAGAATGCCTGCAAAAGGCTCGGCGGCTGGAGGCTTTGGGAGTGCGAGCTGTATGTGACGCTGGAGCCCTGTCCGATGTGCGCGGGGGCGATTGTCAATTCGCGCATCAGGAGAGTCGTTTACGGGGCGTCGGATCCGAAAGTCGGCGCGGCCGGGTCGGTTCTGGACCGGTTTTCCTTCCCGCTGAATCACAGGCCGGAGGTCGTTTCGGGCGTTATGGCGGAGGAGTGCTCGGCGGAGCTGAAGAAATTTTTCGCCGGGCTTCGTGCGCGCCGCTAAAGGGATATGCCGGCGTCCCTGGCGATCCACTCGACTACTCCGTCTGCGGTGTTCGCGCCGCAGACGAAATCCGCGGCTTTTATCACGTCGGGGACGGCGTTTGCCACGGCGACGGAAACGTCGCAGCCTTCAAATAAGGGCAGGTCGTTCAGATTGTCTCCGAAGGCGACGATCCTGTCCGCGCCGCAGATTTCGGCGGAACGCTTTATCGCCGCGGCTTTTGTGGCGGAGCGGGAGAACGCCTCCAAAACCCATACGCCCTCAAAGTTGACTTCCCTGTAAAGCGCGGTTCGCAGGGATGTCGCTTTTTTTATGTCTTTTTCCATTTCGGACAGAGCTTCTTTTGCGCCCAGGGCGGCAATGTAGATGACCTCGGAGCCGGAGGGCTCGGAATAGCTTTTGACCTCGTGCCAGGTTTTGTAGGGCGTTCCCGTGCGTTCGGAGATAAAGCGGACCATGGGCGCAAAGCCGCTTTTTCGGAAGAAAACGCGCAGGCTGTTTTTGAAAAGCGAATAGACCATGACGGACACGGGCCAGCTTTCACAAAGCGAAAGTATGGCGCTCTTCTCCTCCGCGGAGTAGGGCAGGGCGGAGAGAATCTGCTTTCGGGGGAGGTCGAAAAGGAGAACGCCGTTCATCAGGGCGGCCGGTGCGTTCAATCCTGTGCCGGCGAAGATGGGGATTACGGTTGCCGGAGTCCGGGCGGTCGCGGCAGTGACGGTGATCCCGCAGGCAAGAAAGCGGGAAAGAGCTTCTTCCGAACGCCGGCTCAGCACGGCGCCGGGAGCGAGAAGCGTCCCGTCAAGATCGGCGGCGTAAAGTGTTTTCATTTGCGTCTCCACTTTTTAGAGTATTTCAGATAAAAGCCGATGAGGCGTGAAAATGCAAAATCATAGAGAAGGAATACGGCGTTTGCAAGCACAAAAGCCGGAACCGCGACAAAGGGGACGTCGGGGAGGCTGGGCTGAAAGCCCAGGACGCCGGCAAGGACCCAGCAGAGGCAGAGCGATAAATTGAAGCAGAGAAGCTTCAGAACGTACTCTGCGGCAGCGCGCCTTCTCGCCTCGCACCAGGATTTGTACATTGGGTAGTACCCGAAAAACATCAGGAACATATACACGGCTGTTTTTTCGGGCACGACGAGAAGTGCGAGCACCGAAACGGTGACGTATGCGAGAACTGAGTGTTTCAGGCCGCACTCGACGAAGATCACGGCGATAAAGAGTCCGGCGGCCGCGGAAAGCGAAACGGTTATGCTTTCGAGAAAGGCGGAAATAAAGAGAAGCGCCAGAGCGGCAGCGCAGAGGATCGCCGTCAGAGCGAGTTTTTTCGTGTTTTTCATGTTTTTCAGCAGCAGGGGATCAGGTCTCCGCCCATGCACTCGCAGAGGCAGTCGGCGCAGAGAAGGGACGAACAGCAGTCACAGGCGGAAGCTCCGCTGTCGCCGCGGTAGTTTCCTCCGCGTTCGCGGTAAACCCGTCTTCCGGAGTCCATCCGGCTGCAGGCGGCGGCATATTCGCGGTTTCCCGGCTCTCTGGCGGAGGCTTCGCGGAAACACTCCGCCGCACGGTCCATCCAGCCGCGCCGGTAATAGACGGAACCCATGCAGAAATACCACTCTCCGCCGCGCTGTGCTTCCGGAATCTGGCGGAGCATTTCCTCGGCGCGGTCGATATTTCCGTAGCTTATCTGGTTTCGGATCGCGGAATAGGAGGCGCTGCTGTGGGTTTCTCCGTCCCGGCTTCCGCCGTAGGCCCCGGAGGCGTCGGAGCCGCCCCTGCGCATTTTCTGTATCTGATCGTAGGCGGCGTTGATCTCCTTCATCTTTTCTGCGGCAAGATCGGCAACGGGGTTGTTGACATAGTTGTCGGGATGATATTTCTTTGCCAGGGCGCGGTACGCCTGTTTGATCTGGTCGTCGGTTGCGTCAGGACTGACTCCGAGCACCTTATAAGGATCCATTCTTTTTTCCCCTTGTTTTATTTGCGTGCATGGTCCGGTTCAGGACTGCGCCGGCCATGTTCGGAATTCCGAGATATATTATGTTTCCGACAATGCCGGAGAATTCGCCGGAGGGCAGAAGCTCAAAGGCCGCCGCCGCCAGAGAAAGTGAGTTTTCAATGGTTTCGCTTATTTTTTTTCTTGCATCACCGGGGATGAGCGCGTTTTTCGGATCGTCCCCCGGTGCAAGCTCCAGCCCGTACCTTATGACGGCGGGATTGAAGTTTCCGTTTCTGACATCCGTGCCCCAGTCGTCGGCGGCGTCGAGAATATAGACGGCGCGGCCGATGTGATAGAAGACTTCGTGCCAGATGCGCCCCGCCGGTTCGTCAGGCGCCATTTGGGCAAAGCCTGCGGCAACGCGGGCGAAACAGTCGGCGGCGCGGTCGAGAACGTCCGGCGAGACGTCGCCGGAGGATTCGATCCGGCTGAGTTCGGAAAGATGTTTTTCGGCGTTTTCGGCAAATTCCGGCCAGCGCGAAGCCGCGCGGCGGAATTTTCTCCCGGAAATGCCGAGAATGACGCGGGCGGAGAGCCTTTTGAAAAATCCGCCGTCCGAAACCGTGTCCAGAAGCTTGTGGCGCGCAAGGATCACCGCGGCCGCGGCGGTCATATCAAGCCCGCGGCCGCCGCAGAGACAGGACTTTTTTCGTCCGAACCGCGCCGGACACCGCTTTTTGCAGAGAGTCGCTTCCGCCGGTGATGACATCAGCACGGGAAGCGTGCAGTCGTAGCTTACGGCGAAGCGGGCCAAAAGACCGTATTCCCGGCCGAGAGCGTGGCAAAGTCCGCAGTAGGCGGCGTTGTACAGCTCAAATTCCCGTATGCGGAGTTCGGGTTTGAGCGGTCTTATATATCCGTACATTTTTTTCAGAGGGCGTGTTCCGTGCGCAGGAGCACTTCGCGCTGCATATTGGGGTTCAGTCCGGTGAAGTAGTCGCTGTAACCGCCGATGCGGACGACAAGGTCGCGGTATGAATCGGGGTCCGCCATTGCGGCGCGGAGGGTTTCGGCGTCGACGACGTTTATCTGAAGCTCAAATCCTCCGCGGAGGAGGTACGCGCGGATTATTGCGAGAAGCTTTTCCACGGAGTCTTCCCCGAACATTGACTTTGAAAACTTCAGGTTGACTGCGATGCCGCCGATGAACGGGGTGTGGTCCCATTTTGTGGAGGAGAGTATGGAGGCCGTGGGGCCTTTTTTCTCCCGTCCCTGGGCGGGGCCGCTTCCGTCTCCGAGGGGAAACCCGGCGCGGCGGCCGTCCGGGGTCGCGCCGGTTGAGCTGCCGAGCATTTCGTGCATTATCCAGCAGAAAAGGCTCGGTACAAAGCGCGAGCCGCGGTACGTGCGGTTGCGTTCGACGGCTTGGGCGATCCATGAGGTTATCTCGGACACGAGGCAGTCGACGCCGTCGACGTCGTTGCCGTACTTGTCCAGGCCGTTGGAGATGAGTCCGTGAAGCTCGGCGCAGCCTTCAAAGTCGGCGTCCAGGGCGCGGGAAAGCTCGGAAAAGCTGAGCTCCCCGCCGTAGACCATGTCGCGGATCGTAACGAGGGAATCGCAGAGGTTTGCCACGCCGACAAAGGAGGGCATGATCCAGTTGTAAACCGCGCCGCCCCGGTCGATGTCCTTTCCGCGGGCAAGGCAGTCGTTCACAAAACAGGAGACGAGAGGATCCCCGCCGCGCTCAAAGCGCCTGAGCTGGTCGCGGTTGGCATTTGCGGCTTCGGCATCGACTTTTTCACGCAGCCTTCGCCGGTAATCGGTTTTGAATGCTTCAAAATCGTCCGGAGCGGGCTGTGCCCCGGATGAGATATCGGAAAGTTCTTCAAGGAGAAGACCGGGCAGATTTATGTAGGGCGTCGCCACCCAGACGGCGCTGGAAGCGCAGGGGGTGATCTCCACGCAGGTGCTCTGGACATATTCGCAGGCTTTTTCGGCGGGGAGACCGTATTTCCGGAGTCCGTTCGTTATGACCTCGTCGTTGAAAAGAGAAGGATGGCTGCACCCCATGGCAAGCTGTTCCGCGGCAAGGCGGAGAAGCCCGTCGGATGTCCGGCTGTGGACGGCAAGGGCGGTGCCGGGGTAGGCAAGGCGCACGATGCCGATGCTTTTAATGAACAGATGGGTGAGCTCGTTTTCCACGGGGCGTCCCGTACTGTCCCGCCCGCCGACCATGTACCCTATGGCAAGTCCGCGCGGAATGTATTCTGTGTCGAGTATGTCGCGGCAGCAGATGAGCTCCAGCGCGTCTTCGGGGGTGAGGATTCCGGCGGCGATATCATGCGAATAGTATTTCCAGAGATATCTGTCCGGACGGCCAAGCTGGTAGAGACCGTTCAGAAGAAATGTCAGAAAGTGGACGCTCTGGAGGGCTTCGCGAAAGCTCCGGGCCGGATTTGACGGGACGTTTGAAAGCGTTTCTGAGACGGTGCGGAGCTCTGCGGCGCGTTCGGCGTCGGGCTCGCATGAGGCAAGCTTCAGCGCGTGGTCGGAATATATCTTTGCGGCGGCGTTTACGCCGCGAAGCGCGGCAAGACAGCCGAGATAGAACTCTTCCTTTTCCAGATCTTCGGGGACGGTGGGGCAGAGTCCGGCAAGGCGGTCCTCAACCTCGGCTATGACGCCGTTTATGCCGAGGGAAAGAAGCTTTTCGTAGTCGACGGCCATGTGGGAGGCCTGCCCTCCCGCGCCGGTGTCGAGGGCGGAAAACCCTCCGGCGTCGCGGAAACGGTCGACAAATGCCTGCTGCTCGCCGGAGAGCGGAGCGTAGCAGGGTTTTCCGACAATGAGCTCGCCGGGGTCGATGACCGGAATGAGGTTTTCGAGCATTGCCGCCTGGGCAAGACCGTGTCGGCGGACGGAGGAAAAACACCCCGATGCGTCAAGCCAGCCTCGGAGCCAGCAGTATTTCTGATGGGGGCCGCGCATATCGTCGGGATGCGCATTAAGCGCGTGGTCCCGGAGAATGGATATTCTTTTTTGGGCTTTTTCGGTGAGTTCCAAAACTGCGTTCACCTCTTTACAACGGGTCGGCAATGATGTATAATTACATTATATTACAATTGGGATAATAGGTCAACTTATTTTTTTTGCGGAGAAATTATGAACGAAAATTCTGACAAACTCTGGGCCGGGCGTGCGTCCAAATCGGCCGACAGCAGAGTGAACGATTTCAACTCATCGATACGCTTCGATTTCCGCCTGGTGATGGAGGACATACGCGGAAGCATTGCCCACGCGTCAATGCTCGGACGCCGGGGGATCATCCCCGCGGAACAGGCGGCAAAGCTTGTGGACGAGCTTGAAGTCATTGCCGGCGAAGTCGTGCGGGGGGAACTTGCTCCGCCGGCCGACGCCGAGGACATACACACCTTTATTGAAGCGGAACTGACCCGCAGGCTTGGAGACGCGGGAAAACGGCTTCACACCGCGCGCAGCCGCAACGACCAGGTCGCAACGGATTTCAAGCTCTGGGTCAGAGAAGAGTGTCTTGCGATGCGCAAAGAGTTTGCCGCGCTTGTAAGAACGCTTTTGAACCTTGCCGAAAAGAACCTTGAGACCGTCATGCCGGGGTACACCCACCTTCAGCGGGCCCAGCCGGTAACTTTCGGACACTATATGCTGGCTTATGCCCAGATGTTCCTTCGCGACTGTTCCCGCCTTACCGACGCGCACGAGCGGGCGGACGGCTGTCCGCTGGGCTCCGGCGCTCTTGCCGGAACGACCCACCCCATCGACCGCGAAATGACCGCGGAGCTTCTGGGATTTTCCGCGCCGTGCGAAAACAGCCTTGACGGTGTTTCCGACAGGGACTTTGCCCTTGAGCTTTTAGCGGACCTTTCCATTGCGGCGGTGCATCTCTCGCGCCTTGCAGAGGAGATAATCCTCTGGAGCTCGACGGAATTTTCGTTCATCGAGCTTGACGACGCGTTTTCCACCGGCTCGTCCATCATGCCGCAGAAGAAAAATCCGGATGTCGCGGAGCTGGTCCGTGGAAAATCCGGCAGGGTGTTCGGCGATCTTACGGCGCTTCTGACTGCAATGAAGGGGCTTCCCCTGGCTTACAACAAGGATATGCAGGAGGACAAGGAGGCCGTCTTCGACGCGGTTGACACCATTCGTCTGGGGCTGTCCGCGTTCATACCGATGTGCGAAACCATGACCGTGAACGCAGAGCGCATGAGGGAAGCTGCAGGAAAGGGCTTTATCAACGCCACCGACTGCGCCGACTATCTTGCGTCCAGGGGAGTTCCCTTCCGCGACGCCTACAAGGCCGTGGGAGGAATCGTCAAATACTGCATTGAAAATTCAAAGACGCTTGAGACCATGACGTTGGACGAATACCGTCTCTTCAGACCGGAATTTGAAGAGGATGTTTTCGAAGCGATCTCTCTGGAAAAATGCGTCGAGGGAAGATGCGTTTACGGCGGTCCGGCGCCCAAGGAGGCGGCAAAGAGGCTTGCCGCGGCGAGAGCGCGTCTTTCGGAATATACGGAGGCGGAGTGATGGAAGAGATACAGTTTTCTCCGGCAATTGCGAAAGCGCTTTCGGAAATGGGTTTTTCCGAACTCACAGAGATACAGAAAAAGGCCATCCCCGTGATGAAGTCGGGAACGGACCTTGTGGCGAAAGCCCCCACGGGCACGGGCAAGACCTTTGCCTTCGGGATACCGCTTATCGACTCCGTTGACGTGACAAAAAACGAGACGCAGGCCGTCGTGCTTGCGCCGACAAGGGAGCTTGCCGTCCAGATCAGGACAGAGCTTGAAAAGCTCGGAAAATACGCCGAAGGGCTGCGGACTGCCGTCGTTTACGGGGGCCAGCCGATATCAAAGCAGTTTCGGGATCTGAAGCCCGCGCCCCATATCATCGTCGGAACTCCGGGGCGTTTTCTCGACCATCTGGGCCGGAAGACCATCCATTGCGGCCGCGTGAAGATTGCCGTTCTTGACGAGGCGGACGAGATGCTCGACATGGGCTTTTTCAAGGACGTCTGCAAAATCCTTGACCGCATGCCAAAGGACAAGCAGCTCTGTCTTTTCTCTGCGACCATAACAAGGGAGGTCATGGACCTCATGTGGCTTTACCAGCGCGACGCAGAAGAGATCGAGGTAAAGCCAGTCGAGGAGTCAAAGCCGAAGATCACCCAGTACAGCCTTTATATGCGCCGGGAGGAAAAGCCCGCCGCGCTGAAGCTTCTTCTTAAAACAAACAAATTTGAAAGCGCCATCGTCTTCTGCAATACGCGGGGAATGACGGCAAGGCTCTGTGCGGAGCTCCGCCGAGTCGGATTTGACGCCGAGGCGCTCTCAAGCGACGTAAACCAGCAGCAGCGCTCCAGGATCATGGACGCGTTCAAAGCCCATGACTTCAGAATTCTCGTGGCGACGGATGTTGCGGCAAGGGGAATCGACGTAAACGACGTTGAGGCGGTTTTCAATTTTGACATTCCCGACGACAACCCCTATTATCTGCACCGCATCGGAAGGACCGGACGGGCAAAAAAAGAAGGGGTCAGCTATGTCTTCTACGACGCTTCCGAGTACGGAAGGCTCAAGGAGATCATAAGATGCTGCAAGGTCGAGATCAACCCGGTGAAGCTTCTTCCCGACGGCTCTATTGAGCCCGACGGGGTTCAGAAGTAAAACAAATGCATTATTTTTTTGCAAAGTGAGGTGTATGGCGCGTGAAAATCACATCAGTTTCAGTTACCGCAGAAGGCGAAAAAGCTCTTGCCGCGGCAGGGCTTTTCAGAGAGGAGCTTTCCCTTCGGGGAATTCCCGAGAGCGGCGGCACGGAGATCGTTTTCCGGGAGACCGAAATGCCGAAAGACGACTTTGAAGTTGCGGACCGGGAGGGAAGGATAGTATTCAGGGCTTCTTCGCTCCGCGGCTTTATTTACGCTTATTCCCGCTTTTTCAGAAAGCTTGAAAAGAGAAACGGCGGGTGGTTTTGCGTGCCGGAGCTTTTCGGAAGCTTTTCTCCGAAATACCGTTTCCGCGGACACCAGTTTGGATACCGTCCGAAAAACAACACCTGCGACGCCTGGGGACCGAAAGAGTTCAGGCGGGCGTTCCTCGATACGATGGCCTTCGGCTCGAATATCGCGGAGATAATGCCCGGAGGCACGGACGACGGAGAGCGCAACGGTCTTATGCGCTGGAGCGAAAATGAAATGCTCTTTCTCTGCTCCGAAGAGGCGGACAGGATCGATATTGACGTCTCCGTGTGGTATCCCAACTGCGAAAAGTCGACTCCGGAAGAGTCGGCCGAGCTGCGCGGAAAGATCTTTGAGAAGATGAAGCGCCTGAATTTTGTCTTCCCTCCGGGAGGAGATCCGGGGGACTATCCCGCAGGAGAATTTTTGGACAGAGCGGTTCTCGCTTCGCGCAAGATGGCGGAGAGCCACCCCGAAGCCCAGATGTGGCCGTCCGCGCAGAAGCCGAAAGGAATGCCGGGCTGGGGCAACGATTTTATTGAATACCTGGAAAAATGTCCCGGTGAGATCGCCGGAGTTGTCACGGGGCCCAACGAGGCCATGGACATTGACACCCTCCGACGCAGACTTCCCGCGGGATATCCTCTTCGCTATTATCCGGACATTACCCACAATGTGCGCTGCACCTTCCCCGTGCATCACCCCCGGGACGACTGGCACTACGCGATGGCTTCGACCTTGGGACGCGAGTCGATAAACCCGCGCCCGCTGGAATACCGCCATATCCACAGACTTGTGAGCCGCTACTGCGAGGGGTCGGTCTCGTATTCCGAAGGCAGCAACGACGATGTGAACAAAGCCGTCTGGGGCGCTCTTGACTGGGACCCGGAAACCCCGATCACCGAGATACTTGAGGACTACGCGCGCTTTTTCATGCCCGGCGCAAAGCCTTCGGACGTGGCCGACGGCATACTCGGACTTGAGCACAACTGGATTGGCGATCCTGCCGAAAACCCGGGGATCGAGAGCACGCTTGCGCTCTGGCAGAAAATTCTGGAGAACACTCCGGAGCTTTCGGGAAACTGGCGCTTTGTGTTCTGCCTTTTCCGCGCGGAGTGCGACGCTCTTGTGCGCAGAAGAAGAATTTTTGAGCTTGGGCTCGTGAGAGAAGCAGAGCGCCTCCTTCGGATCCCGGACAGGAAAGCCGCCCTGGAAGTTCTCGGAACGGAATACCCGGAAAGTTATATTGCTTTACGGGAAGATCTGAACGTGAAAGCGAAAGAGCTTTACGGCATGATAGGCATCCAGCTCAGCGTCGAAGAGTTCCACGCCGCGGCTCCGGACAGAGGCGCCACGCTCGACACCATAGACCGTCCGGTGACGAACCGGGCCTACCTCAAAAAACGTGTTGAAGAGATGACTTCCGACGAGGATGCGGTGGCGCTTTTGCGGCATATGCACGCCGGAGCGGGAGAGTACTTCTTCTCTGTTGCAGAGGACACCTGCGAGGTCTTCGGCGGAAAGCCGGCCGAGGCTTACCTGAACTTCAAGGGCGACGGAGATTTCAACGACGGAAGCGTGCCGATGGAGCTTATCGGCATTTACGACCATTACTTCTTCGAGGGGGCCGTTGCCGGACTTCTGCCGGAGACGGAGTATGAGCTGAGGCTTGTGCTTCCGAAGCCAAAGAGACCGTCGAAGGTCGAGATGTACGTTCTGGCCGACGGCGGCGAGATTTTCCGCGGGGATATCTTTGCGCTTCCCTCCGACGAGGAATATGACAAAGCCTGGCTTCCCGAGAGCTACTGTTCAAAGGTCTTCACTGTTCCTGCAAAAAACATAAAGAACGGCTGCGTCAGGCTTCGCTTCGGAGAGGACAGATACGGCATTGAATTTGCCGAATTCAGACTTACGCCAAAGACCAAAGGCCTGAAATAAATCCTGCGGGAAAAACCTGTTGACTTTTCCCGGACGGACGGGCTTTTTCCAAAGAGAATAATACAGAAACCCGCGCGGGGACCGGATACGGTTCCCGCGCGGGTTTTTGACGGTACGGAAGAGTTTCAGTGAGGGTGCCGGAGAAGCATTATTCGGATTCCTTTCCGTTGACGATACGGAAATAGGCGTTGGAGGTGATCCGGTACACGATCACATAGAGGACGGCGAAGATGAGAAAGCTTGCGACCGTCGTGAACACAAGAAGCCCCGTGTTTTTCAGGTTGAACATTGTGAGAAGCTTTGATACCATGGGAAAGGCAAAGGCAAGGTGAAGTCCGGCGGCGGCAAGCGGAAGAAAGAATACCGTGAGCATCTGGGAATTTATGCTTTTTCTTATGTCCCGTGACGTCATTCCGACCTTTTTCATGGTGTCAAAGCGCGCCTGATCCTCGAAGCCTTCGGAAATCTGCTTGTAGTAAATTATAAGAACCGCGGAGGTCGTGAAGACGAGCCCGAGCATAATCCCGAGACAGAAGATGCCGCCGAAGGTGCCGTAGAAATCATCCCGTGAGCAGGCGGCGCTTTGAACGCTGTAGCTGGAGATTCCGCTCTCATCTTCCTGAAGCGACTCGGTTCGGCTGCGGAAAACGTCCCTGAACTTTTCGCTTGCGGAGATTTGAACATCCTGATCCGCGGACGAGTCGAAGGCGCAGTACCATTGGAGCTGGAGGGAGGCGTTCTCGTCTAAAAGCGCGAGCTCCGACAGCGCGTCCGCGGTTTGGTCGAGGTCGGAAACGACGATGCAGAACGTCGGTATTGTTGTTAAATAGATCGAGCCGCTGATCTGATCAAAGGCGCCGACCTGTTCCTTTATGCTGAGAGCGCCCAGCGACTTAAACTCAAGCGTTTCGCCGAAATCTCCGCCGTAAGAGGCGTAAAGGAGGATTTCTCCGTCGGAAAGGCCGGCGTTTTGACCGGAAAGGGCGGCGTAATCTTCAGCGGAGTAAAAATAAAACCGGCAGTAGCTGTCCGAAAAGAGGAATTCGGAGGATCCGCTTTGGGAGATTGCTTCGCCGCCGCGGCAGAAAAGAGCCAGCAGGCGATAGTCGGCAATGGACTTGCGGTCGATCCCGTTTTCGTCGGCTGTGCGGAAAATATCGTCGCGAAGTTCGCCGATAAGTCCGGAAGCGCGTTCGTCGGTGTAATAAACATCCGTGCGGAGAATGAAATTACGCGGACAGGATGCCCGGAGGCTGTCCTCAACTCCGAAATAAAGACCCGCAGATGCGGAGATCATGACCAGAACCATCGTGACGAGAATGCAGATTGATGCGAGTCCGGCGCCGTTGCGCTTCATCCGGTAGGTCATGGACGAGACGGAGACGAAGTGAGAAAGCTTGTAATAGTATCGCTTGTTTCTTTGGAGAAGCCGGCAGATTATGACGCTTCCAGACACAAAAAGCAAATAGGTTGCGACGATGACCATTATAACGGCGGCGTAGAACCAAATAAAGGCCTCGATGGGGTCCCTGAGGGAAAGTGCGATCGCGTATGCCGCGGCGAGGAGCACGACACCCGCTGCGCCGAAAAAGACGTTCCCTTTCGGCGGTTTTTCTCCGGCGTTCTCGCTTTTGAAAAGGGCGATGGGGTCGGAAAGCCTGATGCGGAGGACGGAGTTGAGGTATATCAAGGTAAAAATTCCGGAAAAGCAGGCGGCGGCGATGCCGATGGATTTCGTGGACACATAAAAGCGATATTCCACCTCTGAGTTTGCCAGACGGGAGAGGGCAAATTCGGCGAACTTTGAAAGCGCGATCCCGAAAATGCAGCCAGAAACAAATGAAGCCGCCGACGAGACAAGCGTTTCCCAGGCAAGGATGCGGGCGATATTGCCCTTGCCCATGCCGAGAATATTGTAAAGCCCGAATTCCTTTTTTCTGCGGCGCATGAGGAAGGAATTTGTGTAAAAGAGAAAGATCAGCGAGAATATTCCGATTATCCACACGCCGTAGTTGAGGATCATCTGTATATTGTGCCCGCCGCGCATTTTGCCGACGAAATCGGAAACGGAGAGAAAATGCAGGATATAGAACATTGTGACCATTCCGGCGCACGTCAGCATGTAGGGCAGATAAAGCTTGCTGTTTTTTTTGATGCCGGAAACGGCAAGTCTGGGATAGAAAAGGATTTTCATTTCCGTTCACCGCCGGTTGCAAGCAATGTCAGCGTGTCGGATATCTTTTGGTAAAGCTCTTCGCTGGAGCTTTGTCCGCGCCAGATCTGGTGGAATACCTCTCCGTCGCGTATGAAGAGCACGCGGGAGGCGCGGCTTGCGGCTTTGACGGAGTGGGTGACCATGAGTATCGTCTGGCCGCGGAGATTTATGTCTTCAAAGAGGTCGAGAAGATCGTCCGTGGAGCGGGAGTCGAGCGCCCCCGTGGGTTCGTCGGCAAGGACGAGGCTCGGATCGGTGATGAGCGCACGGGCGACGGCGGCCCGCTGTTTTTGTCCGCCGGAGATCTCGTAGGGGTATTTTCGGAGTATATTCTCTATGCCGAGCACTGACGCGAGCTCGCGGAGCTTTCGGTACATTTCGCTATATGGCTTTCCGCCGAGAACGAGAGGCAGATATACGTTGTCCTCGACCGTGAAGGTGTCGAGAAGATTGAACTCCTGGAACACGAAGCCGAGGTTGGTCCGGCGGAATTCTGCCGAGGCGGAATCCTTTATTTTTGAAAGGTCCTTTCCGTTCAAAAGCACCGTTCCGGCAGTCGGTTTTGTGAGAGCTGCAAGAATGTTCAAAAGCGTCGTCTTGCCGGAACCGGATTCTCCCATGATTGCTACGTATTCTCCGCGCTCCACGGAGAAGGTGACGTTTTGAAGCGCCTCGACTCTGTTTCCGCCGAAGCGGGAAGAGTATATCTTTTTAAGACCGTTTACTTCCAATAGGCTCAATTTGAATTTCCTCCTTTGTTTCGGAACCGTGCCCATATTGTAACAGAAAACGGCGCGGGAGCCAATCGAATCGCCTTACAAATCAGGGGCGGCAGATGACATTTTTGTAAGACGGAGGGGGAGTCAGTCGAAAACCGATTCTTTTTGAGCCAGGTTGAGGCGCATGACGGTCCCTTTGCCGGGGACGGATTCCGCGGAAAGCCCGTGACCGAGACGGAGACAGACGCGGCGGCAGAGCCAGAGGCCGAGTCCGCTGGCTTTTTTGTCTTCTCTGCCGTTCTGCCCCGTAAAGCCGTTTTCAAAGATGCGGGGAAGATCTTCCGGGGCGATGCCGATGCCCGTGTCGCGGATGCAGAGCACGGAGGGGGCTTCGGAGTATACGGAGATGCAGCCGGAGCGGGTGTATTTCAATGCGTTGGATAGAAGCTGCTCGATGACGAAGGCCAGCCATTTTTCATCCGTCACCGCGGAAAAGTCCGGCGGAGAGTATTCCAGCCGAAGCTTTCTTGCGATGAACTCCCCGGCAAACTTTCGAAGGGACTGGCGCACAATGGGTTCTACGGGCTGCTTCCGTATCACATAGTCGGTGGAGTCGGAGTCCAGCCGCAGGAACGCCATGACCATTTCGGAGTACTGTTCGATGCGGAAAAGGTCGGAAGAAAGCTTTCGTGAGAACTCGCTGTCCTCGTTTTGAAGGTTTAAGCGCATGGCGGCGATGGGCGTTTTGATCTGGTGAGCCCAGACGGTGTAGTATTCCATCATCGAATTATAGCGCTGTGCGTTTTCATGGCAGAGCTCTCTCTGCTGTTCGCAGAGTCGAAGAACGATGCCGCGGTAATCATCTTCGACGATTGTGTCGGAGGGAGGGAGAGGAAGAGAAAGCGCGTCGGCGTGGGAACGGATACATTCAAGGGCTCTGTGCCTCTTTTTTTCGCGGAAAAAGCCGCAGACAAGAACGATCACGCCCAAAAGCGCGCACAGCCCGGCGGGATAGAGGACCGGGGCGAGGGGGATTCCGCAGAGAAAAAACGACAGAAGAAATACAGCGAAAAAACAGAAAAAAACGGCTGCCGCACGGAGCTTATGCCTGAGATATCCGGAAAAAAGCTTCATTTCAGCGCCGCCCTATTCCACGATATAGCCGGAACCGACCCTTGTGCCGATAAAATCGGAGAGTCCGGCGGAGTCAAGCTTTTTCCGAAGCCTTCCAACGTTGACAGAAAGCGTGTTTTCGTCAACGAAGCTGTCGGTTTCCCAAAGCCGCTGCATAAGTTTTTCGCGGCTGACTATGCGCCCCTTGTTCTCCATGAGGGTAAGGAGTATGCGGTATTCGTTTTTTGTGAGAGCTATCTTTTCGCTGCCGAAGGAAAGCGAGGCGTCTCCTGTGTTCAAAAGCGCCCCCCTGTGTTCAAGGACGGGAACGGCTGCGGCGAAATCGTAGGTGCGGCGGAGAAGCGCCTGAATCTTTGCCGTCAGTACGCTCATGTCGAAGGGTTTTGAGATGAAATCGTCGCCGCCCATATTCATTGCCATGACTATGTTCATATTGTCGGATGCGGAGGAGATGACGATGATCGGCACCTTTGAAACTTTTCGGATCTCGCCGCACCAGTAGTAGCCGTTGAAAAAAGGCAGCAGAAGGTCCAAAAGCACAAGATGGGGATCAAATTCTGTGAATTCCGGCATGACGGCGCGAAAGTCCCGGACGCAGCGGCACTGAAGATCCCAGGAAGCGGCCTGTTTTTCTATTGCGCCGGAAATTCCGTCGTCATCTTCAACTATGAATATTCGGTACATTTGAAAAGACTCCTTTCAAACGAAATTCCGCTCTGCCGAGGAAGGCCTTTCGCGGCAGAGCGGCGGATGTGTTGTTCCCGGAGGGAAAATATCAAACACCGCCGCAAATCCTTGCGGCGGTGTTTGTCGGCTTAAAGCTGGACAGAGCGGCCGGTGCGGCCGGATTCATAGAGCGCGTCGATGATCTTCATGGCCTGGAGACCGTCGTCGGCGCTGGCCATTGAGACGGTGCCGTTGAGAACACAGTCCACGAAATGCCTGTCTTCAGCAACATAGGCATCGCCGGTGAAGTTGTTGTTCTCGATCACAGGGATGTTCAGGAGCTTTTCGCCCATTTCGGTGTATATCTCGAGAGGATTGAGCATAAGTCCGGCCTTTGTGCCGTATATCTCCACATTGTTGGCCTCGGCCTGGAGGTTCATATTGTAGCTTGTCTCGACATGGAGGCAGGCGCCGTTGTCAAAGCGGATCTCGCCGGCGACAAAGTCCTCGACATTGTAAACCGAGACGCCGGGATCGTCGGTTTTCCAGGGGGAGGTGCTTCCGGCGATGGCGCAGTTGAGGTGGATCCTGTCGTTGACGGTGCCGAAAACGCTGACGGGCTTCGGATTACCCATGAGGTAGCGCGCAAGGTCAAGCACGTGAACGCCGATGTCGATGAGCGGACCGCCGCCGGAAAAGGTTTTGTCGCCGAACCAGGTGCCGGGACAGCCGCGG
Organism: Clostridiales bacterium; assembly: GCA_016303065.1. Classification (GTDB taxonomy): domain Bacteria; phylum Bacillota; class Clostridia; order Oscillospirales; family QAMX01; genus SIG499. The sequence goes on along the minus strand of JAEDMJ010000001.1, from coordinate 88,677 downwards.
CGGCGCAGATAAAACGCGCGGGCGTAGACCGGATCGCCGAGGATTCCCTGGTCGATGAACTTTTTTGCAGCAGCGGCGTCGTTGCCGAAACGGCGGACAAATCCGATCTGAAGAACTTTGCCGCAGCGCTCTGCGGTATCCTTCATGGCCTGGGCTTCTGCGGCGTTCATTGCCATGGGCTTTTCGCAGAAGACGTTTGCGCCCGCTTCCAGAGAATCTATCGTGCAGGGAGCGTGAGCCGCGTTCCAGGTGGTGACGGCTACAAGGTCGGGGCGAACCTCTTTGAGCATCTGCTTGTAGTCGGTGTATGCCTTTTCGTATCCGAAACGCTCCTTGAACGCTTCGGCCTTTTCGGGTACAATGTCGCAGCAGGCTGCCATGGTAATAACGTCGTTGCCCAGACTTTTGAAACCTTCGGAATGGCAGCGTCCCATTCCGCCGCAGCCGATGACCGCAAATTTGAGTGCCATGTTTTTCAGCTCCTCCGTAAATTGATTTCGATATGATCTTGAATTTAGTCTATCACAAAGCCGGGGCTTTGTCAATGGAATTTGTCATGCGGTCAGGTTCAGTGCAAAGAGGACTGCACAAAACACCGTGAAGAGAATTACGCCTGCGTTCACCCAGGTTACGGAGAAGGTGTCGCTTTCGAGGCTGACCGGGCCGGGAGAGAATTTGAACTTTCTTCGTTTTACGATAAAAAGGACGAATCCGGCGACAGCCGCGCCGAGAATGAGCGTGCTGTAAGCCGAAAGAATGGTTAGCGAAGGCAGATAGGTGATGATTTCGGCCATCAGTTCATCGGTGATCTGGGAAGGGTCGAGGGAAGGAATTATCTCCATCAGCGCTTCATAGCCTTCGTAGCAGTTGTCGACGATCCAGGTGCTGACCACGCCGCCGAAAAAATTGATTATCATGTGGAGAATCACTGTAAGGCGTATCCGCCCGGTCTTGGCATAGATGAAAGCGAAGAACATTCCGAGCAGAGCCGCATAGAAAAACTGGTAGAAATTTCCGTGGAAAAGGCCGAAGAGAAGTCCGGATGAGACGACCGCAATGGCTTCGCCGTAGCGGCGGAAGCGGTCGACAATGAATTTTCTGAAGATCAGCTCTTCGACGACCGGCGCGAGAATCACGACGAAAATAATGTTCGCAAGGGGATCGGCGTCGGCAATGAGTTCGGAAATGCCGCTTGAACCGCCGAACAATCTGTCGGCAAGGGTTCCGAAGGTGTTTCCCAAAAGGTTTCCGGCATAGAGCAGAGTCATGCACATCAAAAGAGCAACGAAAAACTGCGACGGACGCATTTTTTTCTTTTCGGGAGGCGCCGCAGGGGCAAGGCGCATGACAAAGGCGCAGACGGGCGTTCCGAGAATATAAGTCGGGAGAAGCAGCGCGGCGTAATATGCGAAAGAGTTATCCAAAAGCGCGGGCGAATGATTCATGATGATCATCTGGGCCGCATACTGAAGACCGAGACTTGCCAGCGCGTAGACCAAAAGGGCGAAGCCGACTTTTGAGGCGTATCTGCGTTCGGAGCGAAGATCGGGAAGATTGGGGCTGGGATTTTCCATGCGTTTGAATCCGCCTTTCGGGTTTTATGCTTATAGAGGATATTATAATATCACTTTTCTCGTTGTAAATCAAGTGACATCGGCGCAAAGTGAAGAATAAACGGTCGGAAAAAGCAAAATGGAACGTCAAAAACGCCGGAAAAAGCGGCGTAGGGGAAAAAAGAACGGCACAAAGCCGGCGTTGACAGATTTCGGGTTTTAATGTATTATAGCCTCTGTACTGTTCCTGAAAATATTCGGAGGTATGGAGAGATGATTGTTCTGCTTTTATGCTGTGCCCTCGGACTCTCGTATGCCTGGGGTATGAGAGGCACTCCGATCGGTCACGGAAGCGGCGCGATGCTGCCCGGAGCGATGCTTGGACTCTTTACCGCGGCGGCGGCGGAGACGCTCGGAATCGATAACGCGGCGGAAAACGCCGTGATCCTTGCCGGCGTCGGCGCGGCGGCGATGTTCCCGGGAGGAGAGATGACTTACGGTCAGACCATCGGCCTTGCTCACCGGGGAGGTGCGCTTTCTTTCTGGCGGGGACAGCTTGGGCTGGCGCTCAAGGGCTTTCTCTGGTTTCAGTGTGCGGCGGCGTACATAATGCTCGGACTCTCGGTTTTCTGCGGAAACCGGATCGCGGGATGGGAGATTTGTCTTGTGGCGGCGGGGTCGATGCTTTTGAGAAGCTTCGGGATCTGGCTTCTGAACCGTCCCCATGAGCCGCGCCGCGGCATTTATCCCAAAATCTATTTTTCGATTACCCGACCGGAGGTCTGGGGAGGGTATCTTTGCGTTTCCGCCGGGCTTATCTGGTACATGGCGCTTAGGCTCGAATGGCTGGCCCTGTGCGTGTCCCTTGCCGCGGGAGCGGGTGCGGCGGTGGGCTGGTTTTTCGGGAACATGATTCACCGCAGGTTTAAGGAGACCGCTTCGGGCCGTCCGTTTTTGGGCAGGCTGGGAAGGTATCTTGAGGGCTGGAAAGCCATGGAATGCGCAATCGGATTTGCGGGCGGAGCCGGAATGCTCGGCGGGCTGTGGGCGTTTTACGGAGTGTTTGGATTTGAAAAAGGCGCTGTTCCTGCGCCGGAGCTTCCGCCCGTGCTTTCGGTCGGGGCCGCCTGCGCATGGATCGCCGTTGCCGTCTGTCACTTTGCGCTTGAACGCAGGTTTGACAAGGGGCCGATCTGGCGTCCGGCTCTCGAAAAGCTCCGTACCTTCGATTTTATAAGCGAAAAAAAATACCTTGCCGAGCTTGAAACCTCGACGGAAGAGCGGCCGGGCATTCTGATGCGCATGATGTATGCCGGAGAGGATTTTCTGCTGGCGCTGGTATACGCATGGCTTCCGCTGGCGCTCGTGTTTGGGGGAAGCGGAGAAACTGCCGCCCTGCTTGCCCTGGGTGTCCCGGTGTTTCTGTTGGCCAAAAAGCTGTTTGCGGACCGGTCTTTGGGATTTCTCGGAGGTGCCGCGGCCGGGACAGCGGCTCTGTGCACCGCCGCGGCTGTGGCGGCGTCGCTGCTGCTCGGAAAGGAGCTCCCGCTGTGGACGCTTGCCGCGGCGTATACCCTGTATTACGAACTGCTGACGATTTGGTGGCATTATCTGAAAAAAGAGCGGCTCGACCTGTTCAGGCACAGCGGCTTTGCGACCGCCTTCGGGAGCATCACGGTTATACACATCTGGTTTATCATCGGCTGCGCGGCCGCGGCTGCGGGGCTTTGGAGCTTTCTGTTCTGAGTTTTTTAGAGCAAATTGAGAATAAAATCGCCGGAAGTCTCCTGCGGGAGCTTTCCGGCGCATTTTTGTTGTGCGCCGAAAACCGCGCGGCAGCCGCGCGGTTCAAAAGAAAGGCGCTGCGCCAAAAGCAAAACACATACCAATGGTATAAAAAAATAAATCTGATCAGTATTGCCGGTGTCTTCATTTTGGCGTGTTTTCTGCTACAATATAAGTGCGAAAACCGAAAGGAGAAAACCACATGGAGATCAGACTTGCGGAAAACATACGCAAATTAAGAAAACAGAGGTCACTGACGCAGGAGCAGCTTGCCGAAGTGCTGGGCGTAACGGTTGGCGCAGTTTACAAATGGGAAGCAAAGCTGTCCCAGCCGGAATTGTCCATGATTATGGCGATGGCAGATTTTTTTGACACGTCGGTGGATGTGCTGCTGGGATATGAGATGAAGAACAATCATCTGAAGGCAACTGTGGACAGGCTGAAAAAATACCGTCACGACAAAGATCGGGAAGGCCTCGGGGAAGCGGAAAAGGCATTGAAAAAATATCCCAACGCATTTGACGTTGTTTACAACAGCGCCACTCTATACTGTGTGTTTGGTTTGGAAAGTCAGGAAAAGGCGCTGCTGCACCGGGCTTTGGAGCTGATGGATTATGCAATTTTGCTTTTGCCGCAGAACACAGAGCCTGAAATCAGCGAGCTTACCATTTACGGCAACATGGCGGAAGCATATCTTGCCATGGACGAGGGAGAGCAGGCTGTGGAACTTCTGCGGAAACACAACGCGGGCGGTATTTACAATGACCTGATTGGCTTGACGCTTGTTTCCAACTGCAATCGTCCAAATGAGGCGCTGCCATTTCTGGCGGAAGCCCTGCTGAGAAGCACCGCGGTTTTCATCCGCACCGTTACGGGATATGTCAATGTGTTTTTCAGCCAAAAGGACTACGCTTCGGCAAGGTCGATCCTGCTTTGGGGCACGGATGTGCTTTCCGGTTTAAGAGACGGGGAGAAACCCAGCTTTCTTGACAAGATGAACAGTGTATTTTTTGTGTGCCTCGCTTACGCACAGATAAAATCCGGTGACAATGATGCCGCCCGCCGCTCTCTGCGTTATGCCAAAGAGCTTGCGGAATGTTTTGACGCAGCGCCCGATTACGACGTGGGAGCGGTTCGTTTCGCAGCTTACGCCAAACAGGCCAGCGCATATGACGATCTCGGTGAAACGGGAAGAATGAGTATACAAAACGCTCTCCGTTCCATTGGAGATGATGCGCTGACCGCTATGTGGAAGGCGTTGACGGAACATGAGAAATAAGTCGTTAAAAAAACAGCTTGCAGCGCAGTTTTACAGCCGCAACATTCCCGTTTTCTGTATTGCCGTTTTCACGGCGCTGTTTTCCGGCGCGCTCGGTCTGAGCATTTCATGGATCATGCAGCAGCTGATTGACGCCGCGTCCGGTGTTCCGGGCGCATTACCTATTGGAACGCTTGCCAAAATCAGCGGCGCTTTTGTGCTTCTGTACATGACGGCGTATCTGCTGAACTATGTTTCACATCCCCGCTATATTGAGCGGGCCATGCGGCAATATAAAGATTTCGCATTTCAAAAGCTCACCGAAAAGAAGATTTCGTCTTTCCGGGATGAAAGCACGGCAGTTTATCTTTCGGCCCTGACCAACGATGCGGTCAGCATAGAGGAAAACTATCTTGAAAAGCAGCTTTCCCTTATCACGCAGGCAGTGATGTTTATAGGTGCCCTTGCAATGATGCTGTGGTACTCGCCGCTGATGACTGCCATTGCCGTCGGCGTTACGATTTTTCCTCTCGCCGCTTCCCTTCTTACGGGGAACAGATTACAGGCGGCAGAGAAGCGGGTATCTGACCGAAACCGGGACTTTACTGCCGCTCTGCATGATTGTCTGAGCGGATTTGCGGTTGTCAAGAGCTTCAAAGCGGAAAAGGAGATCTTTAAGCTGTTTGCCGAAAGCAACCGTGCGCTGGAGGGGGAAAAGTTCGGAAGGCGCAGAATCAAAACCATTGTCGGCATGATCGGCGCCATAGCCGGAATTTTTGCGCAGCTTGGCGTGTTCCTTATCGGCGCATACCTTGCTCTGTCCGGCTATGGGCTGACTTCGGGAGTTGTGATTCTCTTTGTGAATCTGATGAACTTTATAATACAGCCTATTGCCGAGCTGCCAGGACTTCTGGCCGCGCGCAGGGCGGCGTTGGGACTGATCGACAGGCTGGCATTGGAACTGGAAAAGAATTCGTCAGACTGCGGCGGAGAGGAGCTTTCGGCACTGGAACATGAAATTCGCCTTGAAAACGTTTCATTTGGTTATGGGCAAGAAAAGAAGGTTCTGCACGAAATCAACGCCGTTTTTGAGGCCGGAAAGGCATACGCCGTTGTGGGCGGAAGCGGCAGCGGAAAGTCTACGCTGCTCCATCTGCTGACGGGCGGAAGCACGGATTATACGGGCAATATTTTGCTGGACGGAACGGAGCTTCGCCGTATTGCTCCGGAATCCCTGTATGATATGCTTTCGGTCGTTTTGCAGAATGTGTTTGTGTTCAATGCGTCCATAAAAGACAATGTCTCAATGTTCCATGACTTTCCGCAGGAGGAAATTGATGAGGCTATACGGCGGGCCCGCCTGACAGGTCTGATAACAGAGCGCGGAGACAACTGTCTCTGCGGCGAGGGGGGCCGCGGGCTTTCCGGAGGCGAAAAGCAGCGCATATCGATTGCCAGAAGCCTGTTGAAAAAGTCCTCCGTCCTGCTGGCTGATGAGATCACGGCAGCGTTGGACGCGCAGACGGCGCATCAGGTCACAAGCGACATACTCGATCTGCAGGGTATGACCCGCATCATTGTGACGCACACTTTGGAGGAATCCTTGCTCCGCCGCTATGACGGCATTTTCGTGCTGAAAGACGGGCGTATTGCCGAAACGGGCGGATTTGACGAACTCATGCAGAGAAAAGGCTACTTCTATGCTCTGTTCACTGTATCACAGTAGAACGTAATCGGAAGTCAGATGCACCGCGCCATGGCTGAACGTCCCTTAAAAGCGCACCGGACAAAGATCCGGCTGCGCTTTTTTTCGGTATACAAGTAAACGGCATGACCGAAGTCATGCCGTTTAATGCGAAATGGTGATATTGCTTATGTTTTATCAGAGGAAGTACTCCACGCCGGCTTCAAAAATCGGCTGGTGCTTGTTTCCCGGAATGTTGATTCCGACATTTGGTCCGCGGCGCTCCGTGTGAGCCATTTTGCCGAGAACTCTGCCGTCGGGGCTGGTGATGCCCTCGATGGCGCAGAGGGAACCCGCCGGGTTCCAGTCGGTGTCGTACGTCGGTTCGCCCGCCGCGTTGACATACTGGAACGCGACCTGGCCGTTGGCGATGAGCTTTGCAAGGACTTCCGGCTGTGCGGTGAAGCGGCCTTCGCCGTGGGAAATCGGAACGGTGTGGAGCTCGCCGAGTTCGCACTTTGCAAGCCAGGGCGACTTGACCGAAGCCACGCGCGTCGTGACATAGCGGGAACGGTGGGAACCGATCGCGTTGAACGTGAGAGTCGGGGAGGCGGCGTCGGCGTCGCGGATCTCGCCGAAGGGGACGAGTCCGAGCTTTATGAGCGCCTGGAAGCCGTTGCAGATGCCAAGGGCAAGTCCGCCGCGGACGTTGAGGAGGGTGTTGACCGCCTCGGCGATGCGCGGGTTGCGGAAGAAGCTGACGATGAATTTGCCGGAACCGTCCGGTTCGTCCCCTCCGGAGAAGCCGCCGGGGAAGATCAGCATCTGGGCGTCGGACAGGGCGGCGAGAAGCTCTTCGGCGGACGCAGAAAGATCGGCCGGAGTAAGGTTTCTGACGAGGCAGAGCTTTGCGCTGCCTCCGGCAAGGCGCAGGGCGCGCTCCGTGTCGTATTCGCAGTTGGTGCCGGGGAAGACCGGAATGACCGCCGTGGGGCGGAGCCCGCGGATCGGACGGGCGGTGTTTCTTTCGGCGAAGGAGACCGTTTCGAGAACTCCGCCGGCGGGGGCTTTGGTAGGGAAGACCTTTTCAAGCTTCCCTTCCCAGGCGGCGGAGACGTCGGAGAGCTTCACGCTGCCGAGCTTGCCGAGCCTGATCTCCGGTTCGGAGATGGTGCGTCCGATGACGACGGAGCCGGGAAGGGGTTCGGAAGCCTCGGCGACGATCGCGCCGCAGTTCGTCTTTCCGAATTCCCATGCGTCGACGGAGGAGTCGATCTCAAAGCCGATGCCGTTGCCAAAGCCCATTTTCGGAAGCGCCTCGTTGAGACCGCCGCGTCCCAGTGCATAGGCGGAAAGGATGCGCCCTTCGGCGATATAGCTGTGGACGCGGGCAAACCCGCGCTTGACCGCGTCGTAGACGGGCATTGAGTTCCCGTCGGTGGGAGCGGCAAACAGGCATACATAGTTTCCGGCGGCTTTAAACTCGGGGGAGATGACTTTTCTTGCGTCGCAGGGGGCAATGGCAAAGGAGACGAGTGTCGGCGGAACGTCCAGATCTTCAAAAGAACCGGACATCGAGTCCTTGCCGCCGATGGCGGCGACGCCGTAGCCGAGCTGGGCGGAGAGTGCGCCGAGAAGCGCGGCAAAGGGCTTTCCCCAGCGCTTCGGGTCGGTGCGGAGACGCTCGAAGTATTCCTGGAAAGTGAAATATGCGTCGTTTATGTCTGCGCCGGACGCGGTCAGCTTTGCAAGCGACTCGGTGACGGCCATTACCGCCCCGGCGAAGGGATTCTGTTCGGAAATATAGGGGTCGAAGCCGTAGCTCATGACGGAGCAGGTGTTCATTTTGCCGCTGTCGGAGGGAAGGAGCGCCGCCATGCACTGGGTGGGAGAGAGCTGGTACTTTCCGCCGTAGGGCGAAAGCACGCTTGCCGCGCCGATGGTGGAGTCGAACATTTCTCCCAGGCCTCTGCGCGAGCAGCAGGAGAGATCGGCTTCGACGGCGGCAAACTGGGCGGCGGGTCCGCCGCAGACGGGCATTATGTTCGTGACCGGCGCGTCGGTGTCGGGGACGAAGACTCCGGAGGTCTTGGGCGCGCCGTTGGAATCGAGAAACTCGCGGGAGATGTCGACAATGCGCCGTCCGTCAAGCTCCATGACAAGGCGGGGGATCCCGGTGACTTCGGCGACAACGGAGGCTTCAATGTTTTCGGCGTTCGCCGCGGCGCAGACGGCTTCGACGTCCTCCGGGGCGACGACGACGGCCATTCTCTCCTGGGACTCGCTTATGGCAAGCTCGGTCCCGGTGAGGCCTTCGTATTTTTTCGGAAGCTTGTTGAGGTTGATGCGAAGTCCGGGAGCAAGCTCTCCGATCGCGACGGAGACGCCGCCGGCGCCGAAGTCGTTGCAGCGCTTGATAAGTCTTGTGACCTTGGGGTCGCGGAAGAGGCGCTGGAGCTTTCTCTCTTCGGGGGCGTTTCCCTTCTGCACCTCGGCTCCGCAGACGTCCAGGGACTTGGCGCTGTGGCTTTTTGAAGAGCCGGTGGCTCCGCCGCAGCCGTCGCGTCCGGTGCGTCCGCCCAGGACCACGACGATGTCGCCGGGCTGCGGAACTTTTCTGACGACGTTTTCTTCGGGGGCCGCTCCGACGACGGCGCCGATCTCAAGGCGCTTTGCGACATAGCCCGGATGGTATATTTCGTCCACAAGCCCGGTGGCAAGGCCGATCTGGTTGCCGTATGAGGAATAGCCTCTGGCGGCAGTCCTTGTCAGGCGGCGCTGGGGCAGCTTTCCGGGGAGGGTATCGGAGATGGAACCCGTGGGATCTCCGCTGCCGGTGACGCGCATCGCCTGATAGACATAGGCCCGTCCGGAGAGCGGGTCGCGGATTGCGCCGCCGAGGCAGGTCGCCGCACCGCCGAAAGGCTCGATTTCGGTGGGGTGGTTGTGGGTCTCGTTTTTGAAAAGCAGCAGCCAGCGCTCTTTTTCTCCGCCGTTGTCGGCTTCGATCCTGACCGTGCAGGCGTTTATCTCTTCGCTTTCGTCGAGGTTCTTGAGAACCCCGCGCTTTTTGAGGGTCTTTGCGCCGATGGTGGCAAGGTCCATCAGCGTGATGGGGCGGGTCTCGGCGCGGTCGCCGTAAACCTCCCTGCGGGCGGAAAGGTATTCTTCAAAAGCTTCGCGGACGGTTTCGTCCTCGATTTTTATGTCGGTAAGCCTTGTGGAGAAGGTCGTGTGGCGGCAGTGGTCGGACCAGTAGGTGTCGAGCACGCGGAGCTCCGTAAGAGTGGGGTCACGGTGTTCCGAGCTGCGGAAATAGCTCTGAAGGAAAGTTATGTCGTCAAAGTCCATGGCAAGACCGTACCCGTCGATTGCCGCGCGGAGACCTTCGGCGTCGAGTCCGGTGAAGCCCTCAAGCACGGGTACGCTCTCCGGCGCGCCGTAGTCGGGCTTCAGGGTTTCGGGCAGCTCCATTGAAGCTTCGCGGCACTCCACGGGGTTGATAAGCCAGCTTCGGCAGGCGTCAAACTCTGCGTCGGAAAGCTCTCCGCGGAAAACGTATACCCTTGCGGTAGCGACGGCGGGTCTTTCGCCGCCGGACATGAGCTGTATGCAGGAGGCACAGGAATCCGCCCTCTGGTCGAACTGTCCCGGAAGGGATTCCACCGCAAGCAGACGGCAGGGCTGGGTCAGAGCGGATTCCGGAAGATTTCCGTCGAAAACGTCGTCGCAGGGCGGCTCGGCGAAGACGGTCTTCTTCGCGGCTTCGTATATCTCGGAAGAAATTCCTTCGGCGTCGTAGCGGTTGAAGATCAGAACCTCTTTGAGGGATGTGACGCCGGGCAGCTCGGACAGATCCCGGAAGAGCGAGGCGCGCTCAGAGCCGAAAGCGGCTTTTTTTGAGACATAGCATCTGAAAACAGGCATGACTTCCCGTCCTTTTGTTTTTTTCAGTAAATTACATTATAAATGCACTGTAAATTGTACAACGCAGGAGCGTATTCTGTCAAGCCCAAACAGGAATAAGTTTTCAGTCGGCGGAAAACAATAGATTGTATGAAATGCAGTCTTAAACTTGAAAAACGGGATATTCTGCTTGCGCTTTCGGGGATCGCGGCGGGCGCGGTCAACGGTTTAATCGGCGGAGGAGGGGGAATGCTGCTTGTGCCGCTGCTTAAAGACGTATGCGGGCTGGAGGCGAAAAGAGCCCTGGCCACTTCGGTGGCGGTCATCGCTCCGATGTGCGCCGTGTCGGCGGCGGTCTATTTTTTCCGCGGAAGCATCGAGCTTTCTTCCGTCTGGCCCTATGCCCTCGGCGGTCTGGCGGGAGGTCTTGCGGGCGGGCTCGCCCTTAAAAAGCTTCGCGCGGAGACGCTTGTCAGGCTGTTCGGAGCGCTGATGGTCCTGGCCGGGCTGAGAATTCTTTGGAGGCAGTGATGAAAGCTTTTCTTGCGGCCGCCGCCGTGGGCGTGCTGAGCGGAATGGGAGTCGGCGGAGGAACGCTGCTGATGATATATCTGACGGTTTTTGCAAAAACGAGCCAGCCTGAGGCTCAGGGCATAAACCTTGTGTATTTTCTTCCGACTTCGGCGGCGAGCCTTGTGCTTCACATTAAAAACCGGCTTGTGGACGCAAGGGCCTTTGCTTTTGCGGCCCCTGCGGGAATGCTTGCGGCGGCGGCTGCGGGATTTGCGGCAAATTCGATGGATCCGGAAGTGCTGAGAACGGTGTTCGGGGCCGTGCTTGTCTGCGCGGGGCTGTGGCAGATATTCGGAAAAAGACCTTGCAATTCCGAAGGGAAAAAGATATAATAGAATCGAAAAATCGAATGAAAGGCAACCGATATGGCTATTGTGACGGTTTTTGCCGGGGGGAAGAAATACAGCCTCGGCTGTGAGCCGGGAACGGTGATAAAGGATGTTTTGAACGGTGCCGGAATATATGCGGACGCGCCGTGCGGAGGAAACGGAAAGTGCGGAAAGTGCTTCGTGAAGGCACAGGGAGAGCTTTCCGCGCCGTCGCCGGAGGAGGAAAGCCTTCTTGCCGGTCGGGACGGACGCCTTTCCTGCATGGCGAAAGCGGAGGGCGACTGTGTGATCACGGTCGGAAACGGAGAACGCGGGATGTCCGTTTGGACGGACGGGTGCGCGGAGGACGAGCTTTTTTCACCGAAGAACCGCACCGGGCTGGGCGCCGCCGTGGATATCGGAACGACGACGGTGGTTTGCTATCTGTTCGATATGGATACGGGCGGGGAGCTCGGAGCGCTGGGAAGGCTCAATCTGCAGAGAAGCTTCGGCGCCGACGTGATATCCCGTATCGGCGCCTGTGTCGGTGCTCCGGAGACAAGGCGCAAGCTTTCCGGGGCGGTCACGGGGCAGATCCGTGAGATGCTTTCGGAGCTTTCCCGGAACGCCGGAAGAGCTCCGGAAGAGATACATACTCTTGTCGCCGCCGGGAACACGACCATGTGCCACCTTTTTGCCGGGCTGGACCCGTCCGGACTGGCGGCGGTTCCGTTTACGCCGGAGTCGCTTTTCGGAAAATCCTTTGTGCCGGAGATACCGGAACTCGGGCTCGCAGAAGACGCGGAAATTTATATTCTGCCCGCCGCGTCGGGCTTTGTGGGAGGGGACATCACCGCGGCGGTGATCGCCTCCGGAATGGACCGCTCCGGGGACACGGCGCTTCTTATCGACATCGGCACCAACGGAGAAATCGTTCTCTCCCGGGGCGGAGAGCTCTTCTGCTGTGCGACTGCGGCGGGACCGGCCTTTGAGGGCGCGGACATAAGCTGCGGAATGGGAAGCCTGGACGGCGCGGTGAGGGCGGTTCGGGTCAGAAACGGCCGTCCGGTCTGCGAGGTGATCGGAAACAAAGCCGCCGCGGGCATCTGCGGTTCCGGGCTTGTGGACGCGCTTGCAGCAATGCTGGAGCTCGGAGCGGTGGATGAGACGGGACGGATGCTGTCCTTGGACGAGGCGGAGGAGGAGCTTGCCGGACTTTTGGGCGAGGATGAGAACGAAGAGCCTTTTTTCAGGCTTTCCGAAAAGGTATTTGTCTCCTCGCGGGACGTCAGAAAGCTTCAGCTTGCGAAGGCCGCTGTCTCTGCGGGAGTGAAAACGCTTTTGGACCGCGCGGGGATCGGCGTCGGCGATGTGAAGACAATGTACATCGCCGGAGGCTTCGGAAGCAGCATCGATCCCGTAAACGCCGGAAAGATCGGACTTTTCCCGGCGGAGCTTTCGGAAAAAGCCGTCTCTCTGGGAAATGCCGCGGGAGCGGGAGCTTCCGCCGTGCTGAAAAACGCCGGAAATATTCCGCGCGCCGAGGAGCTCGGAAAGAGGCTTTCCTACATTGAGCTTTCGTCGGACCCGTCTTTTATGGAACACTACGTCAACGAAATGCTCTTTTCGTCGGACGAATAGGGAATTTTTTAACGGGAAAGGAAGAAAAACGATGAACGAAGTCATAAGAAATATCAAAAACCGGAGAAGCGTTCGTTCTTTTGCGGACAGAAAAATTCCGGAAGGGCTTCTGCGCGAGATTGCCGACTGTGCAAGATATGCGCCCAGCGGAAGAAATACGCAGCTTTGGAAATTCGCCGTAATTGCAAACTCCGGGATGATAAAGAGGCTTGCCGGTGTTACCGGAAAGCTTTTGGGACGCGGGAATTATGATTTTTACGGACCCGCCGCGCTGATAATCGTCGCCTGCGACAGGGACAACCGTCTCGGCGTTCAGGACGGCTCCTGCGCCCTGCAGAATATCTTCCTGGCCGCGGCTTCGCTTGGCATCGGTTCCGTCTGGATCAACCAGCTTCACGACATCTGTGACGAGCCCGAGTGCAGAGCCGTTCTGACAGAGCTCGGGATTCCGGAAAATTACAGCGTGGTAGGCGCGGCGGCCCTTGGATATCCGGCGGAGGAAGGTGCGTTCAGGGTTGCGGAGAAGAAATCCGACGTGACGGAGTACTGCCTGTGAACGGAGAAAAAGGGAAAAAAGCGGAGCTTTTAAAGTTTGCCGCACTGAAAAAGGAAAAAGAAGCCGCCGCTGCCGCTGTGTTTTCGGGTGAAAAGCCGGGAGCCGCCGCGGTCGTAACGGGCAGAATGAGCGCCGCCGCGGCGGAAGCCGTGTCAAGAAAGCTTTCGGAGCTTGTAAACGGGTTTGAAAACAGCAGCTTTGTCTGCGAAACGGGCCCGGAAGGAAATGTCCGATTCAGCCTCTGCGGAAGCGCGGCGTTTGCCGCGCGGGCGCTTGCGTTGATTTCGGAGGAAGAAAAATGAAAAAGAGACGGCTGTCTGCGGTTTTTGTGCTGGCGGCGGCGGTCATGGCGCTGGGCTTTTTTTCGGGGTGCGCCGAAAAACGCGTCGAAGGCGGGGAGCTTTGCGTCGGCATTGCCTCTGAAGTGACCGGAGAGTTTGGCTACGGACAGTGGGAGACAACTGGGGCCGACCGGGTCGTCAGGGCGCTGGTTGACGGAGGCTCTCCGGTCTGCCGCTCGGAAACGGGGGAATACTCCGTCGACACGCGCTACGCCGAAAGTCTGAAGAGCGAATACCTTGCCGACGGCAGCAAAGTCTTTACCGTGGAGCTTCGGGACGATATCTGCTGGAGCGACGGGGAAAAGATCACTGCGGAAAACTACGTCGCCGCGATACTTCTCTTTTCGGGGAATGCGGCAAAGGCCGCCGGGGCATCCGGCGTTCCCGGGTGCTATTATGCAGGCGCGGAGGAGTACGCCGAAAGCGGAGTTTTCAGCGGCGTCAGGCTTGAGGACAAATACGTCTTTTCGGTGACGGTCGCAGCGGAACACCTTCCGTACTACTGGGAGCTTTCCTACATAGACGTTCTTCCCCTTGACACGGAGCTCTGGATTCCGGAGGGGACGGTCATATCTTCGGATACCGGAGGAAGCAGCTTCAGCCCGGCGATCACGGACGAAGTCTTTGCGAAAAGCATTGTGAACGCGCGCTTTGCGGCGGGGCCGAGACGGTCGGTTGGACCCTATTCCTACGGCGGAGTTTCGGATAATATGGCCGTTTTGGAGCTGAATCCGAATTACCGCGCGGTCTCGGAGGACCAGACGCCGGTCATCGAACGCCTGCTTTTTGTGGAGACGGACGGAACCGCTGCGGCGGTTGAAAACGGCATTGCGGACATCGTTATCGGTGTTGAAAACGCGTATGCCGCCGCGGAGAGCCTTTCGCAGACCGGAAAATTCGGATTCAGCGCATACGGTGCGGACACTCTGACGGAGCTTTTGTTTCAATGCGATTTCGGACCGACGCAGTTTGCTGAGGTGAGGCGTGCTGCGGCTTGGCTCTGCGACAGGCAGACGATGGCGGAAAGGCTTGCCGGAAAAGGTGCGTCCGTTCCGGAGGATATGTTCACGCCGGCTCTTTCGACTGCGGCAGGGGCAAGTTCGGAAAGCTTTGCGCGGAATCAGGACAGAGCCAGAGAGACCCTCGTGGAGAACGGATGGGTTCTGAATGCCGCGGGTCAGGCCTACACCTCCGGAGTGAGATACAAGCTTGTGACGAGAGAAGACGCGGAGGGCTGTATCGACACGGTCGTGCTGGCGGACGGGCGGATACTCATGCCTTTGCGCCTGCGCGTCGCCTGCAACGAAAATTCGGGGCATTCGCTTTTTGTCTCGGACCTTGCCCACGCCGCCTCGTCGGTCGGAATGGAGGTCGTTTCGGCGTCGATCGGCGCAAAGGAGCTTTCCGACCGGCTTGAAAGAAATTCAATGGACGGCATCGGATACGCCGTTCCCCTCTATAACGCGTTCATAGTGGAGACCGGCGTGGAGAAAAAAGGCGATTTAGCGTATCGCTGGACTGACGACTGGCGGCTTATCTCGGAAGCGTGCAACCCCAGCTATTTTTACGACGAAGAGCTCGACAGAATATCAATGCAGCTTTCCTTTGGCGCGGAAAAACCGGAGGAGTTTTACGCGCTTCTGAACGAGTATTCCGGGCGCTGGGCAGCGGCCGTTCCGGAGCTTCCCATATGCCGCGCGGCGGTATGCGACGTGTACTCAAATGTTCTGCGCGGGTACTCCGCGTCGGACACCCGGGACTTTGCCCGCGCGGTGCTTTCCGCCTGGGTGAACCCGGAAATGGCCTGACCGGCCGCTTCGGAACGGAATTGAATACGCTTTTTTATCCCCCGGAGACTTTCCTCTCCGGGGGATGGTTTTCGGCTTTTGCTCCGTGAAACGGGGGTATTATGCAATTCTGCCCGGAAAAACGCCGGGCGCAGAGCCGCCGGAGCCTTTTCCGGGCGAGGGAAGTTTCGGCGGGAAAAGCTTTGGAAAAGACTGCGCGGGGAAGTCTGCAAAAAAAGCCATCGTACAGCTTGTGCTGTACGGTGGCTTTTTTCGTATCCAAAACGGAAAACGGAATATTTCCGCTCAACCCAAAGGCCCCTCCCCGTCCGGAAAGGCTGGAGAGGCTATATCGCTTGCGGGACCTGCGGGCGGAAAAATCAGAACGATGCGGTCTGGCGCTGGGCGAGCTGTTCGCGTTCGATCGCCTGTAAATCCGCTTTGTTCGTCTTTGTGTATACAAAGTTGATTATTATGAATATGAGCGCGATGCTGTTGAAAAGGTAGGCGAAAACGATCATTCCGACGGAGCCGCAGCGCTTTACCGTGGGGCCGATGTTGAAATACATCTCGTCCTGATAGCGGGCCGTCTTTTTGCACATAACAAAGCTGACGACGACTATCGGGGCGTAGATCAGGGGTATCAGAAAATATACAGTGCCGGCGATTGCAGCGGGGATCTCTTCCGCAATGATCCCCAGGGCGATAAAGAGCGACGCCGCGACAAAATAGAAAAGGCAGAGAACGGAAAACACGATTCCGAAGATGAGCCAGCAGCGGCGTTCGTATTTCAGCATTCGGTACATTTTGTCGAGAAGCTGTTTGTGTCTGGCGCGGTCCTCTTCGCATATCGTGACGGGAGCCCCGCAGGATGAACAGAAACGCGTGTTTTCGTCGAGTTCGGTTCCGCACTGAGCGCAGTATTTCACAATATTTCTCCCTTTCTTTTTGCTGAAAATTTGACGCTTTCAGTATATCAGGTATATTCGCTCTTGTCAACATAATATACTGAATTTGCCGGGAACATTGAAAAATGTTCCCGGCAAATTTCTGACCGGAAGAGCCGGAATGCTATTTCATGAGTCCGCAGACCAGATCGGAGTACTCCGTGGGATTTTCGAGCGGGAGTCCGGCGATAAGCAGAGCCTGTGAATAGAGTATCCTGGCATACTTGGCGGCGGTGTCCCGGTCGTTTTCAAAGGCGGCGGAGAGCGCGGCGAAGGCCTCGTGTCCCGCGTTCAGCTCAAGAACACGGTCGGCCTTGGGCTTGTTGTCGCCGGGGAGCGTGGCGAAGTATTTTTCCATCTCGATAGTGATGCCGCCCTCGGAGGAGAGGCAGACGGGATGGGATTTAAGCTTTCTGGAGATGCGCACCGCGGAGACGCTGTCGCCGAGAGTCTCTTTGACGAAGGCCAGCAGGTCGGCGGAGGTCTTTTCGGCCTCTTCCGCTTTTTCCTTTTCGTCGGAGCCGACAAGCTCGTCGTCGTCGGCGTCGGCAGATTTGAAGTCCTTCTCTTCGAATTTGCCGAGCATCTCCATGACGAACTGGTCCACGTCGTCGGTCAGACAGAGCAGGTCAAAGCCCTTGTCGCGGATGCGTTCGGACTGGGGAAGGGCCTCGATCTTTTCAGCGCTCTCTCCGCAGGCGTAGTAGATGTGCTTTTGGTCTTCGGGCATGGCGGCGACGTATTCGGCGAGCGTGACCGGAGCCTTTTTGTTCATCGACCGGAAGAGCAGCAGATCGGAGAGAAGCTCCTTGTGGGCGCCGTAATCGTTGACAACGCCGTACTTAAGCTGGAGCCCGAATGCGGTGAAGAACTTTTCGTATTTCTCGCGGTCGTTTTCAAGGAGATTTTTCAGTTCGCGCTTTATGCGCTTTTCAAGGCTCGAGGCAATGACCTTGAGCTGGCGGTCGTGCTGAAGAAGCTCGCGGCTTATGTTGAGAGAGAGATCGTCGGAGTCAACGATGCCCTTGACAAATCGGAAGTGGTCGGGGAGAAGATCGGCGCACTTGTCGATTATCATAACGCCGTTGGAATAGAGGCTGAGGCCTTTTTCAAAATCGCGGGAGTAGTATCCGAAGGGGGCGCTTGCCGGGATAAAGAGCAGCGCCTTGTAGGAGACAAGCCCCTGAACGTCGGCGCGGATGAGCGCCACGGGGTCCTCGTGCTCGTAATATTTTTCCTTGTAGAATTTGACGCAGTCCTCGTCCGGGACTTCTTCCCTGCTGCGTTTCCAGATGGGGATGCGGCTGTTGACCGTCTCCTCCTCGGTGTAGGATTCGTAGGTGGTCTTTTTCTTGCCGTCTTCGTCGGTCTCGTCGGATTCGACGGCCCGGGACTTCGGAACGTCCATGACGATGGGGAAGCGGATATAGTCGGAGTATTTTTTGATAAGTTCGCGGATGCGGTAGAAATCAAGAAACTCGCTGTAATTTTCCTCTTCGCTGTCGTCTTTGAGATGCATGATGACGTCGGTTCCGAATCCGCTGCGGGTGGACTCGGAAACGGTGTACCCGTCGGAACCGTCGGATTCCCAGCAGAACGCCTGATCCGAGCCGAAGGCCTTGGTTACAACGGAAACTTTCGAGCTGACCATGAACGCCGAATAGAAGCCGACGCCGAACTGGCCGATGATGTCAACGTCCGGAACCTTGTCGCTGTCAAGGCCGTTTTTGAAACGGAACGAGCCGCTCTGGGCTATGACGCCCAGGTTGTTTTCAAGCTCCTCCGCGGTCATGCCGATGCCGTTGTCGGAAACGGTGACGGTGCGGGCGTCTTTGTCGAGGGTGATCTTTATGCGGAAATCGTCTCCGGAAAGTCCCACGGAGTCGTCCGTAAGAGCGCGGTAGGCAAGCTTGTCCAGCGCGTCGCTGGCGTTGGAGATGATCTCACGCAGGAAAATCTCCCTGTGCGTATATACAGAATTGATCATCATGTCCAGTATGCGTTTGGACTCTGTTTTGAACTCTTTCTTTTCCATGATTGTTTTCGCTCCTTTGCCTGGGAAATGTTCGATGCCTAATTATATAACGAAAGTTAGGGAAAGTCAAGACCGACTTGTCTTATTGACAAAACCTGCAAAACGCGCTATAATTTACAATTGTAAAACAGTCGGCGTGCGCGTATTTTGCAAATGTCTGAAATTCGGAACGCCGGCGGCCTTTTTTTCGGGAGGAATATATTTTTATGAAATATACAGAGCTTGGAACAACGGGACTCAGAGTGTCGGTCATGGGCTTCGGCGGGATTCCGATACAGAAGATTTCCGCTGACAGGATGCCTGCGCTTTTCGACGCGCTGGAAGAAAACGGCGTCAACTATATCGACACGGCAAGGGGATACACCGTGAGCGAAGAATACATCGGCGTCGGAATCCGGGGGCGCCGGGAGAAATTCGTGCTTGCGACCAAGAGCATGGCGCGGGACAGAGCCTCCATGGAGAAGGACGTCGAAACGAGTCTTAAAAACCTCGGGACGGATTATATCGACGTTTATCAGATCCACAACCCGACTCCGGAGCAGCTCCGCGCGGTGTGCGCGCCGGGAGGCGCTCTGGAAGCGCTTGTGAAAGCGAAAGAGGACGGAAAAATCGGGCACATCGGTCTGACTGGGCACACCCTTGAGATATTCGACATGGCTTTGGAGCTTCCGTGGGTGGAAACCTTCATGTTCCCCTACAACATCGTTGAGACGCAGTGCGAAGACCGGCTTTCGGAGCTTAAAAAGCAGGGAAAGGCTTTTATCTGCATGAAGCCCCTTGCCGGAGGCGCCATAGAGGAATCGGAGGCGGCGATGCGCTTTATCGCGGCCAACAAAAATGTGACCGTGGTGATACCGGGGATCGCGTCCCGCGAGGAGCTTGAGAAGAACGCGGAGGCGTATCTCAGGGAGGATCCCGTTTCGGAGAGCGAACTGTCCGGGTTTGAAAAGATCCGCGAAAGGCTAGGAAACCGGTTCTGCCGGCGCTGCGGGTACTGTGCGCCCTGCACGGCGGGCATAAACATTCCCGTGCTGTTTACGCTTGCGGGATATCTTGAGCGGTACGGGCTTGCCGGCTGGGCAAAGGAGCGCTACGCAGTCCAGCAGAAGAACGCGTCCGACTGCATTGGCTGCGGAGCCTGTGAAGAACGCTGCCCCTATAAGCTGCCGATAAGGGATATGCTCGCGCAGGTGGCGGAGGAATTTAAATGAGCAGACCCTTTTCATTTGTGCGCGTCACCGAAAAGGCCGAAAAGGCTTTGAAAAACGGACACCCCTGGGTCTACTGCGACGAGATAGTCGCTTCCGGGGACGGAATCTGCGACGGAGACATCGTCGACGTGTTTTCAAAAAAAGGAAGCTGGCTCGGAGCAGGTTTTTTCAACTCCGCTTCCAAAATTCAGGTTCGGGTGCTTTCAAGAAACTCCAACGACAGGTTTGACACGGCGTTTTTCAGAAGGCGTCTTTCATGGGCCGTTGACTACCGCAGGCAGGTCATGGGGCCTGATTTTCAGTGCTGCCGTCTTGTGTTCGGTGAAGCGGACGGGCTTCCGGGCCTTACCGTCGACCGCTTCGGAGACATACTCGTCGCGCAGATCGCCTGTCTTGGGCTTGAGCGCATCAAATCCGTGATATATGCCGAGCTTCTGGCGGTTATGCGCGGCGCGGGCGAAAGGATCGCCGCGGTTTACGAGAGAAACGACATTGCCGTTCGGGAAAAGGAAGGTCTTGAACAGGGCAAGGGCTTTGTCTGGGGAGAGGGCTCCGGGACAACGCAGATAAGAGAAAACGGTCTTGTCTTCAACGTGGACTATATAAACGGGCAGAAAACGGGCTTCTTTCTCGATCAGAAGTACAACCGGGCTTCCGTGGCGCGGATTGCCCGGGGGCGGAGAGTTCTCGACTGTTTTACGCACACGGGCGCTTTCGCGATGAACGCCGCTGCGGGCGGGGCGGAGAGCGTCACAGCCGTGGATATTTCGGAGGAGGCTTTGAAACGCGCGGCGGAAAACGCGGCGGAAAACGGGCTCGATATCGGATTTCGCCAGGCAAATGTTTTCGAAATGCTCACGGAGCTTGCAGCGAAAAAGAGCCGGGAGTTCGATTTTATAATCCTTGATCCTCCGGCTTTTACAAAGAGCAGCAGCACGGTGTCCGCCGCCATCGGAGGATACCGCGAGATCAACCAGAAGGCGATGAAGCTTCTGCCGCGCGGAGGGTATCTGGCGACCTGCTCCTGTTCGCATTTTATGACGGACGAGCTGTTCAGAAAAATGCTTTCTGCCGCCGCGGCAGACGCGGGGGTCTCCCTGCGCCAGATCGAGGCAAGGCAGCAGGCTCCGGACCATCCGATACTCTGGGGCGTGCCGGAGACGGATTATCTGAAGTTCTATATTTTCCAGACGGTATAAAGCCGGATGTACAGGACTTTTGACTCGGAAATGCGCCGCCTTTTCGGCCGGAAGGTCTGGAAGCTCTCGCTGGACGCGGGTATGACCTGTCCGAACCGCGACGGAACTCTGGGGTACGGCGGCTGCAGCTTCTGCGCCGGGGGAGGAAGGTTTGTTTCCGGCGCGGAAGACGGCACGGACGCGCAGATCGAACGTGCAAAAGCGGTTCTCGGCAAAAAAGCGGAGAACGCGGGCTTTATCGCGTATTTTCAAAGCGGAAGCAACACGTACGCCCCCGCCGAAGACCTGAGAAAGCTGTTTTTCCCGATCGTCCAAAGGGAGGATATACTGGGGATTTCCATCGGCACTCGTCCGGACTGCCTTCCGGACGAGGTGCTTTCGCTCCTCAGAGAGCTTGCCGGAATAAAGCCGGTTTGGGTGGAGCTTGGACTTCAGACGTCCAGCGACGAAACCGCCGCAAGAATAAACCGGGGATATCCCTGCGCCGTATTTGACGGGGCAATGAGGGCGCTTGCGGACACGTACCGCGTGGTCCATATGATCGCCGGGCTTCCCGGGGAGACGGCGGAGGTTTTCTTTGAAACCGTGAGGCATGCCGCCGCGTTCAGACCGGAGGGTGTGAAGCTCCACCTTCTGCATATCCTGCGGGGGACGCCTCTGGAAAAGGAGTGGCTTTGCGGAAATATCGCGCTGCCGGACCTTGAAGAGTACGCCGGGATCGCGGCGGAGTTCGTCCGGCTTCTGCCGCCGGAGACGGTGGTGCACAGGCTGACCGGGGACGGCGACAAGAGGCTTCTTTGCGCTCCGGCCTGGAGCGCGGACAAAAAGAGAGTGCTGAATACGCTGGCGGCCGCGCTTGCGGACGTCGTGCAGGGAGAGAAATTTACGGGGGGAGCTTAAATGACACGAAATTCCGATTCCTTCGGACTTGTGGTGAAAGAGGTCACGCAGGAAAGTCCGAAGAGACTCAGGGTTTCCGGCGTTGTTGAGGGGGACCGGATATACCGGGCGGATGTGGTGGAGCTGGAGAGCGCAAACGGAAGAAGGATCACCGCCTGCGTCCAGTCAATACGCATCAGAAAAAAACGCGTCGATTCCGCAGATCCCGGAGACGAGGTCACTTTGACGCTTCCGGGACTTAAAAAAGACGACATACACGAGAACGACCGTCTGAGGCGGTCGCAGCTTGGCGGCTGGAAGAAGATCGCCCTTGAAGAGAAGACGGAGTTCCCCGTGAATGTTATGCTTCTCAAAAAGGCGTCGAGACGCTACGTGCGCCTGAGTCCGGAAAACAGAAACCTCAGGCCGATAAAAATCGTGGCGCTGATTCTGGCCGTGTTTGCGCTGTTTTTTTCATACAGATGGATTCTTCCGCTGTTCCGGGCGGGCTTTACGGGCTTTCGCGCTGCGAACACGGTTTTGGCAGCCGTTTTTGCTCTTGTGCCGGCCGTCATGACGGTTGCGGTGAGCTACTCGGTGTGCAACAGCGCCGCGCGGCGGCATATATGCTTTGACAAAACTCCGGTGAAGTTTTCCGGCTCGGGGATCGAGCTTTCCTATCGGTCGGGCAATGCGGTGATCCGAAGCGAGATATGCTTTGCGGATATTGACAGCATAGAGTATTATCCGCGCTTTGGGTGTCTGAAAGTGAACGCGCCGGTGAGACTTACGAAGCTCAAAAACGGAGAAGTTGTGGGAACAAAGTATGAAAGCTCTCCGGAAAAGGCTTTTCAGGTGTTTTTCCTCATATACGTGGACAACGATCTCTTCATGCGCACCCTGTCGGAGCGCAGCGGCGTTGCCATCGAAACCGTCGGCTCCGGAAAACCGGAGGTGGACGGAGCGAGATTTTAAGCGAAAACAGGGCCCCGGTGAGCGATTTTGCCCGGGTCCGCCCGGGGCGGACGGCAAAAAATCGTCCGGGGCTTTTTCCGCGTTGAAAAAAACGGGGCGGTTCCGGCGGAAATCCCGCAGGAAAACCGTAAAGCAGTTTTGCTTTATTGTCTGGGACAGAGCTGTAAAGCCAATACCTTGACAATTCCGGGCAGATAGTGTATAATACGCGTCAGAGTGGAGTTATTTGCAGATATTGCAGCATAAATATATTTAAATCAGGGTGTATCGAAAAATGGCGAAAAAAACTGCGGCATACGGAGATTCAAGCATAGTCAGCCTCAAGGGCGCCGACAGGGTGCGCAGGCGCCCGGGAGTTATTTTCGGCTCCGACGGGGTCGGCGGCTGCGAACACTCTTTTTTTGAAATACTCTCCAACGCCATTGACGAAGCGCGTCAGGGCTTCGGGAAGGTCATAAACGTGACCCGGTTTTCGGATCTGTCCATTGAGGTGGAGGATTTCGGCCGGGGCTGTCCCGTGGACTGGAACGAAAAAGAGGGGCGGTATAACTGGGAGCTTGTCTACTGCGAGCTGTACGCCGGAGGAAAATATCAGAACAGCGAGGACGGAAACTATGAGTTCTCCCTGGGGCTGAACGGTCTGGGCGCATGCGCGACACAGTACTCTTCCGAGTACATGGACGTCACCTGCTGGTACGGCGGATTCAAGTACGGTCTGAACTTCAAAAAGGGTGAAAACGTCACCGATGCTCCCAACAGGCTCCGGAAGGAACCCTATTCCGGAAAGAGGACCGGAACGCTCTACCACTGGCGTCCCGACCTTGAGGTTTTTACGGACATAAACATTCCCGTTGAATACTATGTCGACACGATAAAAAAGCAGGCGGTCGTCAACGCGGGCCTGAAGTTTGTCTTCAAAGACCAGCAGCCCGACGGGAGCTTTGAGACTACCGAGTTCTTCTATGAGAGAGGAATCCAGGACTATGTCGCGGAGCTTGCGGGGGACGAGGCCCTTATTCCGGTCAGGTTTGCCTCCGGAGAGAGAAAGGGACGCGACCGGGAGGACAAGCCGGAATACAAGGTGCAGATGCAGGCGGCATTTTCACTGACAAAAAACTCGCCGTCCATCACGTATTTCCACAACTCCTCCTGGCTTGAGCACGGCGGCGCGCCGGAGAAGGCTGCGAGAAGCGCTTTCGTTTCGGCAGTCGACGGATATCTCAAAAAGAACGGAAAATACGGCAAAAGCCAGACAAAGATCGTTTTCCAGGACATTGCCGACAGCCTTGTCCTTGTGACGAACTCTTTTTCAACGGTGACTTCATATGAGAACCAGACGAAGAAAGCCATAACGAACCGCTTCATACAGGAGGCGATGACCGACTTTCTGAAGTCGATGCTGGAAGTTTTTTTCATCGAAAATCCTGCCCAGGCGGACAAGCTTGCGGAACAGATCATCCGCAACAAGCAGATCCGCGAGTCTGCGGAACAGGCCAGACAGAACGCGCGGAAAAAGCTCTCCGGCACAATGGACATCTCCAGCCGGGTGGAGAAATTTGTGGACTGCCGCACGAAGGACACCTCGAGGCGCGAGCTGTATATCGTGGAGGGCGACTCCGCTCTCGGCTCGGTCGTTCAGGGGCGGAACAGCGAGTTTCAGGCGGTCATGCCCGTACGCGGAAAGATCCTGAACTGCATGAAAGCGGAGTACGGGAGGATCTTTAAAAGCGAGATCATAACCGACCTTCTGAAGGTTCTGGGCTGCGGCGTTGAAGTCAAATCCGGCAGCAAGGAGCTTTCCAGCTTTGACATAAATTCGCTCCGGTGGAACAAGATCATAATATGCACCGATGCGGACGTGGACGGGTTTCAGATCCGCGTGCTGATCCTCGCGATGCTCTACCGGCTTGTGCCGACGCTTATAACGGAGGGGTATGTCTATATCGCGGAAAGCCCGCTTTACGAGATAACCTGCAGGGATCAGACGTATTTTGCCTACGACGAAAAGGAAAAAAGCGACATCATCGCCGGCCTCGGGAACGCAAAATATTCGATCCAGCGCTCAAAGGGTCTTGGCGAGAACGAGCCGGAGATGATGAGCCTTACGACCATGTCTCCCGCGACGCGAAGACTGATACTTGTCACCCCCGACGACGCGGAGGCCACGGCGGATATGTTCGACCTTCTGCCGGGCGACAACCTTGCGGGGCGCAAAGAGTATATCGCCCAAAACGGGGCGGACTGGCTTGAACTTGCGGACATATTCTGAGAGGGGAGGAAGAAGCAATGGCGAAGAAAAAAACAGCGAAGCCCGAAGAGCCCGTTGAGGTAAGAGAAGCCGAGCCGATGCTCATAACGCGCGTCATCGAGACGAACTATATGCCGTATACGATGAGCGTCATCGTGTCGCGCGCGCTTCCGGAGATCGACGGATTCAAGCCCTCCCACCGAAAGCTCCTTTACACCATGTACAAGCAGGGGCTTTTGAAAGGAATAAGAATGAAGTCCTCCGCCGTGGTCGGAGCGACGATGAAGCTCAACCCCCACGGTGACGGAGCGATATATGAGACGATGGTGCGTCTCACCCGCGGAAACGGCGCGCTTCTGCACCCGTTCGTGGATTCAAAGGGAAATTTCGGCAAGGTCGGTTCCAGGGACATGGCCTATGCCGCGTCGCGCTATACCGAGGTTAAGCTTGAGGCCATATGCAGCGAGCTCTTTGAAGGCATCGACGAAGAGATGGTCGACCTCGTGGACAATTTTGACGGCACAATGAAGGAGCCCGTGCTGCTTCCGACAAGCTTCCCGAACATTCTCGTTTCGGCAAACATGGGAATTGCCGTCGGCATGGCCAGCCGCATCTGCGGCTTCAATCTGCGCGAGGTCTGCGAAACGACCATCGGCCTTCTGAAGGATCCGGAATTCAACATCTACTCGACGCTCAAAGCTCCCGATTTTCCCACCGGAGGCGAACTGATCTACGACAGAAATGCCCTTGAGCAGGTATACGAGACGGGAACGGGTTCGTTCCGCGTCCGCTCCGTTTGGCACTATGACAGGGAGCAGAACTGCATCGAGGTCACGGAGATACCGTATACCGCGACGGTCGAGGCGATTATCGACAAGACGGCGGCCCTTATAAAGGACGGGACGATCCGGGAAATCGCAGATATGCGAAACGAGACGGACCTGAACGGGCTCAAGATCGCAATTGACCTGAAACGGGGCGTTGACCCGGACAAGCTTATGGCGAAGCTTTCAAAGCTGACGCAGCTGACCGACAATTTCCCCTGCAATTTCAACATAATAATTGAAGGCACTCCGAAAGTGATGGGTATCCGGGAGATTCTTACCGAGTGGATCGCGTGGCGCGTGATGTGCATCGAGCGCCAGCTCCACTTCCGCCTGAGAAAGATGCGGTCGAGACTCCACCTTTTGGAGGGTCTTTCCAAAATTCTTCTGGATATCGACAAGGCGATTGCCATCATACGCGGAACCGAGGAGGACTCCGAGGTTATCCCGAACCTTATGATCGGCTTTGGCATCGACGAGGAGCAGGCTGACTTCATTGCAGAGATAAAGCTCCGCAATATCAACAAGGAGTACATCTTAAACCGCCTGTCGGAGACGGAAAAGCTTAAAGACGAGATTGACGAAATGGAGGACACCCTCCGCAACCGGAAGAAGATCAAAAACATCATCGCAAAGCAGCTTGCCGACGTTGCAAAACGCTTCGGCAAGGAGCGCTGCACCCGCATCGTCTACGACGCGGAGGAGGCGGAGGAGGAACCGGAATCCGGAGCGGAAGAGTATCCGGTCGTATATTTCCTGACCGAAGAGGGATATTTCAAAAAGATCTCCCCGGCGGCGCTGCAGCGCAGCGGAGAGCAGAAGCTCAAAGAGGGGGACCGGATATCCTGCCGCATCGAAGGAAACAATGCGGACGAGCTGCTGTTCTTTACAAACCGGCATCAGGTTTACAAGGTCATATCGAACGATATCGCCGAGAACAAGGTCGCAATGCTGGGGCTTTATCTGCCGCAGCTTCTGGGTCTGGAGTCCGGGGAGTCGATATGCGCCATGGCCGTCGCGCCGAAGGGCGAGTACAGGGGAAGTCTTCTCTTTGTGTTCCAGGACGGAAAGTGCGCGAGAGTTTTGCTCTCCAGCTATGAGACGAAGACGAACCGGAAAAAGCTCACCGGAGCATATTCGGACAAATCGCCCCTTGCGGCGATCATACAGCTTGACGGGGAGGAGGAGATTTTCCTCCGGACCTCCGCGGACAGAGGGCTGCTTTTGAACACTGCTGCGCTTGCGCCCAAGCCCACAAGGAGCACGGCGGGAGTGAAGGTCGTCACGCTGAAGGCGCGCCAGAGCGTTACGAGCGCGGTGCGCGCTTCGTCGCTCACCGTAAAGAACCCCGCGCGCTTCCGCACGCGGACCTTGCCCGCCGCCGGAGCGCTCGTGCGCTCGGAAGACCTGGGCGTCGAGCAGACGACGCTTGAATAAACAAATTACCCATATCATATATGCCGCGGAGCTTTTTCCGCGGCATATGTGCAGAAGATGAGAAAGAAAGGCGGGCGAAAAGGTGATCGGGCTTGAAAAGCTTGCCGCTTCACTTGAAAACTGCCGGTGCGGAAGAAAGCACTGGTTCACCGTAAAACGGATAGAGATATCCGAAGGCGTGACGCGGCGTATGGGAAAGATACTTTCCGAATGCGGCTTCCCGAAAAAAATACTGCTGGTTTGCGACCGGAACACCCTCGGCGCGTCGGAAGGCGTCGTGGAATCGCTGGCCGGGGAGAACTTTGACGTCGGAATGACGGTCTTTGAAGACCTGAAGCTTTCGGACATGGCGTCCGCAGAGGCCGTCGGACGCGACGTTGAGAGGACCGAAAGCCGGGCGATCCTCTCCGTGGGGACCGGGTCTTTGAACGATATCTGCCGCTGGAACGCGGCGAAGCTCCGGATACCTTTTGCCATTCTGGCGACCGCTCCGTCAATGGACGGATTTGCCTCCGGCGTTGCGCCGATAACCGTGAACGGCTTCAAGCGCACCTTTCCGGCGGTTCCGCCGGACGTCATTGCCGCGGACACGGAGGTTCTCAGAAAAAGCCCCGCGGAGCTGAAAGCGGCGGGGCTTGGGGATCTTCTCGGAAAATACACGGCATACGCCGACTGGGTCGTCGCTTCCGCCCTGACGGGAGAGTATTTCTGTGAAAACGTGGCGGCGCTCACCCTCGGGGCGGTGGAACGCGCGGCGGAGCTTGCGCGCGCGGGCGATTTCGATTCAAAAGAATACGCCGCGGCGCTCATGGAAGCGCTGGTCATCTCCGGCCTTGCCATGCAGCTTTGCGGCTGTTCCCGCCCGGCGTCCGGTGCGGAGCACCACCTGGCGCATTTTTGGGAGATGCAGTATGAGCTCAGAAATTTGCCGGGCATCTATCACGGAAAAAAAGTCGGAGCTGCGGCGGGGATCGTTGCCGATATGTACCGCGGACTGAGCCGGCTCAAGTCGGTAAAAGAAAAGCGACGCGCTTTGGACACGGAGACGCTTTCGGGCGTATACGGACGTCTCTGGCCCGAGGTGCTCCGGGAAAACGAGCCGGATCCCCTTGACGCCGTGCCCGGCGGGGCGGTTGAGAAAAACTGGGGAATGATAAGAAAGGTTCTTGGCGCAGTGCCGTCCGGGGAAGAGATACGGGCGCTTCTGCGCCGCGCCGGAGGCGCGGCGACGGCCGAAGAGTGCGGGATCCCGGAAGAGCTTGTGACCCAGGCGAAAAAATACGCAAGGTATGTCCGAAGAAGGATCACCGTGATGAGACTTACGGATATGCTGGATACGGAGGATAACAGGGGGTAATTATGGCTGTTTCGGATATCGGAAAAATTGAAAACTGGCTTTTGGATATGGACGGGACGATATATCTCGGGGAAAAGCTTATACCGGGAACTCTTGAATTTCTTGAAACCGTGCGAAACCGCGGCGGAAGATACATTTTTCTCACAAACAATTCCTCAAAGTCCCCGCGCCTGTACGCGGAAAAGCTTTGCCGTCTTGGGATCGAGGCCGGGGAAGAGGACGTCTTCACTTCGGGAGACGCCGCGGCGCAGCTTCTTGAGCAGAGATTCGGCGCCGGAGCCTCCGGCTTTGTGCTCGGAACGCCGGCGCTGGAAGACCTGATGCGCTCGCACGGCTTCCGGCTTTCAAAAGAGGGAGAAAAAGCGGATTTTGTGCTTTTGGGGTTTGACACGACGCTTACCTATGACAAGATCCGCGTGGCCTGCGCTTTCATAAGACAGGGCGTGCCTTTCTTTGCCACGCATCCGGACCTGCTGTGTCCGACGGATAAGGGCTCCGTACCCGACGCGGGCGCGATGACAGCCATGTTTGAAAAGGCGACCGGCGTTTCGCCCCGGGTCGCGGGAAAGCCGGAGAGCGCCATGGCACGGGCGGCTTTTGCAAGGTACGGCATCGCCCCAGAAAAGACCGCAATGGTCGGGGACCGGCTTTATACGGACATTGCATTTGCAAACCGCGCCGGACTGACCGCGGTGCTGGTGCTGTCGGGGGAAACTTCGGAAGAGGAATATGCCTCCCAGAGCGACGTCTGGGCGGACTTTGTGTTTCCGTCGGTGGCGGAGCTGGAAAAAGAGCTTTCAAAAGCCTGAATAAAGAGAAAAGGAGCAAGGGATTATGCTGCTTATTGGTGTTGACGGCGGCGGAACGCACAGCAGGCTTGCCGCCTGCGACGGAAAGGGAAACGTGGTCGCCCGTGCCGAATGCGGTGGAATAAATTTCAACGCGGTTGGAATGTACGCCGCAAGGGAAGCGCTTGCGGACGGCGTGGACCGGCTGCTTGACGCGGCGGGGGCCGACTGGTACGACTGTATCGCCGTGGGCATGAGCGCTCTGGACGCGGAAGCGGAGGAGAGCGTGCTGCTGCAGTTCTGCGGGGACAGGTTTGAGCCCAGCCGCACATATCTCCATTCCGACGCGCATATGGCTCTTTTGGGCGCGGCGGGCGGAGACGCCGGGATCATACTCATCAGCGGCACCGGCGCAATGGGCGCCGCGGTGGACGAGGCGGGCAGGGAATACTCCGCCGGCGGCTGGGGATATCTCCTGAACGACGAGGGAAGCGGGTTCGACATCGGAAACCGCGTCGTGCGCGCCGCAGTCCGCGCCGCGGAAGGCGGAGAACCCACGGTTCTGAGAGAGCTTGTGACCGAGTGGTTCGGCGTCGAGAGCCTGAGAGAGATCATCCCCATCATATACTCGGAAGGTTTTGCCCCGTCAAACCTGGCGGCGGCGGCAAGGCTTGCCGACCTGGGCGCGGAGAACGGCGACGGGGTATCCGTCCGCATTCTGGACGAAGCGGCAGAGAGCATGGCCTTTGTCGCCAGAGCAATCATGCAGGAAACCGGCGTGCTCCCGACGTACACCTACGGCGGAGTTTTTGAGCACTCGGGTATATACAACCGCCGTTTCGCGGAGCATTTCAAAAAACTCTGTCCGGGCGCAAAGTTATACCCGGCGAAGCTGAAGCCGGAATACGGCGCGCTCATCTCCGCGGCGGGCCTGATGGGTCTGCACGGCGACGAATTTGAAGCAAACCTTGAAAAAACGGCGAAATAATTTGAAAACGAAAGATCCGGTGAGGAGGTTTTGAAATTGAATTCCAGCCGACTTGCCCTGAAACGGGGGGATGACGGGGGAAATTCGATAAAAACTTCCGAATATGCTATAATATTGACATACGGAACGACAAAGCGTGAACGCTTAACGGGAGGTGGATAAGACTTGGAGTTTTGGGAAACGCTGACGCTGTTCCAGCGGATAGTTCTTCTGATAGCGCTGCCCTTTACCGTACTTTTGTTTATCCAGTTCGTCATGCAGACTTTCGGTCTCGGCGGTTCCGGCGGAGACACGGATGTCGACGTGGACGGGGACGGTGTTCCGGACGATACGGAGCTTCCGGACGGCGGCGAGCTTCAGGATTCCGGCGGGATGCGGGCAGCTTTCGGAACGATCGGAGGGCTGAAGCTTTTCACGTTCCGCGGCATAGTCGCCTTTTTTGTGATCGGCGGCTGGACCGCGCTGGCCGTAAGCATGTCGGCCCGTCCGGTGTGGGCGGCGCTTGCGGGGATCGGAGCCGGAGCGGCGGCGGACTTGCTTTTTGCTCTGGCAATGAAGCTTGCAATGCGCCTTCAGGAGAGCGGGAGCGTCAACCTTTCAAACGCTGTCGGACTTGTGGGGGAGGTCTACGTCCCGATCCCTCCGCAGCGGATCGTCGGAGGAAAGATCAACCTTGAGCTTCAGGGGAAGCTCTGCGAAATCGATGCGCTGAGCGACGAACCTGGTTTTATTAAGACCGGGGAAAAAGTCGTCGTGACGCTTGTCCTGGGTAATGCGGTGCTCGTGGCTCCGGCATCCGGAGACCCTGCGCCGGAAAAGAGCAAAGAGTAAAAAAAACTATAAGGAGAAAATAAAATGGACAATCCCTTCGTGCTTGTGCTCGGTGTGGCAGCGGCGCTTTTCCTGTTCATGCTGCTCATCCTCATTGTTTCACGCTTCCGCAAATGTCCGTCCGACAAGATCATGGTCATTTACGGCAAGGTCGGCTCAAACAGCGACGGAACGAGCCGCTCCGCACGCTGCATCCACGGCGGCGCGTCTTTTGTGTGGCCTGTGTTCCAGTCGTATCAGTATCTTGACCTGACGCCGATTTCCATAAGCGTGGACCTCAGAAACGCGCTGTCCAGGCAGAATATCAGAATCGACGTTCCCTCGCGCTTTACGGTTGGAATTTCAACGGAGCAGGCGATCATGCAGAACGCCGCGGAGCGTCTTCTCGGCCTCAGGCTCAACGAAATCCAGGAGCTTGCAAAGGATATCATCCTCGGTCAGCTTCGTCTGGTCATTGCGACCATGGACATCGAAGAGATAAACGCCGACAGGGACAAATTCCTGCTTGCCGTTTCCGGAAACGTGGAGACGGAGCTTAAAAAGATCGGCCTTCGACTTATCAACGTCAACGTGACCGACATAAACGACGAGTCGGGCTATATCGACGCCCTGGGCAAAGAGGCCGCCGCAAAGGCGATCAACGACGCCAAGCGTTCCGTTGCGGAAAAGGACCGCGACGGCGCAATCGGCGAGGCAAATGCGAAAATGGACCAGCGCATCCGGGTTTCCGATGCGAACGCCCAGGCGATCCAGGGCGAAAACAAGGCCATGGCGGACATCTCGCAGTCCAACGCCACGCGCCGCGAGGTTGAGGCCGACGCTCTCCGCAGAGCCACTGCGGCGGAAAAAATCGCCGCGGCAAACGCCCTTCACGACGCCTACAACGCGGAAAAGGCGGCGGAAATCGCCCGTGCCGACAAGGAGCAGGCGACACTTGAGGCGGACATTCTGGTCAAAACCGAGATTGAACGCCGCAAGATCGAGATCGAAGCGGCGGCGGAAGCCGAACGCCTCAAGATCAAAGCCCGCGGCGAAGCGGAAGCCATATACGCCAAAATGGAAGCCGAAGCCCGCGGCATCGAAGCGCAGCTTCTGAAACAGGCGAACGGTCTTGCGGAGATCGTGAACGCGGCGGGCGGAAATCCTTCCGAGGCGGTCAGGCTTATGGTCGCCGACAAGCTGGAAGAGCTGGTGAAGATTCAGGTTTCCGCGATCAGCAACCTCAAATTCGACAAGATCACGGTTTGGGACGGCGGCTCGAAGGACGGCTCAAGCTCCACTGCGAACTTCGCCTCTTCGCTTTTGAAGTCCATTCCCCCGCTTCAGGATGTTTTTGCAATGGCGGGACTTGAGCTTCCGGAATACCTGGGCAAAAAAGCCGCGCCGGAGGGCGGAAAGACCGAAGAAGCGGAAAATTCAAAAGAGGAAAAAAACGCCTGAAAACCTGGCTTTTCCACAAAAAGTAAAAATAAAAAGCGCACTTTCTGAAAATGCTATATTCCGCGGGAGCTTTGCCCCGCGGAATAATTTTTTATTTTTTTTCGGAAGGATTGGCAAAATGAACGATCTGAAATGCAGTGTCCGCAACTGCATAAGCAACTGCGGAGAAAAGTGCAGCCGGAACGGGATCCATGTTTCCGGGGAATGCGCGTCCTCCTGCGGGGAAACCTGCTGCACCTCTTTCTCCGAAAGCCGCGGCGGCTTTCACAACAGTCTTTACGGAAGCGCTTCCTCCGCCACTGAGATAAGCTGCGACGTTGAAAACTGCGTCCACAACGAATCGGGAAGGTGCCGCGCCGAAAGGGTCAGCATCTGCGGCGGAGGCTCCGGCTCCTGCGAATGCACGGAGTGCGGAAGCTTTCGGGCAAGAAAACAGCGCTGAGAAAATTTCCGCCGGAAAAAAGCGTTCCCCGCAAATGGCCGGGGGACGCTTTTCTGAAACAAAAACGGACGCAGTTCAAAGGAAGTATCCTGTGAACTGCGTCCGCCGGACAAAACGGGCTCAGATGTATTTCTTTGCGATCTCCGGAAGCTCGTCAACTTCTGCGCTGATGGTGATGGTGAAGTTGATGCCGGTGCGGTCGGCGAGATACTCAAGCTTTTCAAAAAACTCACGGGAGTGCTCTGCGTCGGAGTCGTCGGTTATTTTATAGAGACTGTCGATAAAGACTGAAGTAATGTCGTAGTTCTGGGAATAGAGTCCGCACAGAAAACCGTAGAAGCTTTCAAAGCCGGAAACCCTGTAATCCACCGTGTCGATGAGACGGCACTTGTGGTTTATGTCGTAGGTGAGCTTCGGGCTCTTCTCGATGCAGATGAGGCTTCCGCTTTCATTCTCGGCGGCTTCATTGACCATTGCGATGAGCTGCTTGGTTTTTCCGTGGCCTTTAAGACCGACTATACACTTTATCATGATGATCTCCCCCAAACATTGTAATTTCCGGGTACGAAATTATTGTAGCACATTTTCTACAAAAAGGCAACTGTATAAAATAAAGAATTTGTGAATTCAGAGTAGGGACAGTTCGGCCAGGGAAATACTTCCGCCGTAGATGTCGAGAGCGCTTCCGACCGTGAAGCAGACTTTCCTTTCGGTCCGGAGAAGAAAGCCGGAGACGTCCCCGGCGGAGGAGAGCCCTCCGGCATAAGTGACCGGGCGCGGATGCGGCCGGGAAGCGTAATCTGTGAGGATTTCCGCAACGCGCATATCGGCGCCTGCGCGCTTTCCTTCGCTTGCGACGGCATGGACGAGAAACTCGGCGCACAGGGGTTCAAGGGCAGCAAGAAGCTCCGTCGTCAGAAAATCGTCCGTGACGGTGCGCCAGCGGTCGCAGGCAATGCGGCAGCCGTCCTCCGACGAAACGCAGCTCAGGTCGAAAATGAGCTTGTCCGGGCCGATTGCTTTTGAGAGTTGGGCGGCCCGCGCCATGTCGAGGCGGCTGTTGGGAAAAAGCGCCGACGTCACGATGACCTGGCTTGCTCCGTTTTCGAGAAAGAGCGCAGCGTTTTTTTCGCTTATGCCGCCTCCCACGGACATTCCGCCGGGGTATGCGCGCAGGGCCGAAAGGGCCGCTTCGGTGTTTCCGGGGCCGAGCATGACCACGTGTCCGCCGGACAGACCGAGGGAAGCGAAAAGCCGGGCATAGTATTCCGGGGGCTTTTCGGACACAAAGTTCTCGCGAAGACTGCCGGTTTCAAGCGTTGAACCGACTATCTGCTTGACTTTGCCTCCGTGAAGATCGATGCACGGGCGGAAAAGCATTTTTATTCCTCGATGTAATCTGCCACGAGCTTTTCAAGGGCGGCCATGTCCTTGCCGCAGACCGGAGCGACGTCCGGGGTGATGCTCCAGACTTCTGTGGCGCAGAGCGTGTCGCCGGGGTTTACGGGGGCGAGCTTTGAAAGGCTTTCGATCTCCAGGAATTTTGCGTTGGTGTAGAGCTCTCCGTTGCAGCCGTCGTCCGGATATGCGGAACCGGCAAAGTAGGGGAAGCGCTTTACGAACAGCGCGTTGTGGCAAAGGTACGCCAGCCAGCCGCGCTCGTTGGGCGCGCCGATCTTGAAAGCACGGTCAACGGAGGGATCCTGGCGGACAGAGATGAGGTTCTTTCCCCAGCAGACTCTGGGGTCGGACATATCGGCGTAGCTCCAGAGGGAGAGAGTGCGGTTGTGGAGAAGTCCGGCGTCGCGGGTGTTCTGGGGGAAAATGCCGAGACCGTTCGGGCACATGACGGAGATCTGCCACAGACCGAAGGTCTGGGGAACGTCGGCGGTGTTTGTGGCGGTGGCTGTGACCTGGGCGACTCCGTCGTTTTCTTCAAGCGTTACTGTGAGAGTCTCGAGGACCTGGTTTGCGTCCTGTTCCGGGGGAGTGAAGGTGACGCTGTTTCCGCTGACGGAATATTCGACGGGGTCGTTGTCGGGGTAATAGGTGTTGGGCTCGATTTCCGGAGTGAGCCATATGCGGTGTCCGCCGTAGGTCCGCCAATAGGCGTTTTCGCCGTAATAGCTGTCGTATTTCTCTCCGCGGTTGACAACGCTTGCGTCACGGTCTTCAAACATGAAGTTTTCACCGCCGCGCTGGGCGAAGCGGATGATTCGGGGGCCGACGTCAAGCGTGACACAGAGCTCGACGAAATCGTTTTCCATGGCGAGAACTTTTCCGAATGGGGCGTATTCTTTTTCGTATATCCTGACTGACATGTCTTTTCCTCCGGTTATCTTTTGTGGATTTTGTTGATTATAGCACAGAGACGGAAACTTTTCAATAAGTCCCGCGAAAATATGTTTGCGCGGGCTTGTTTTGCCGGAGGGAGTGTGGTAAAATATTTGCAGAAAAAAATCCGCGTATGTCGGATCGGGAAGGGAAAGATACATATTATGGTATTTTTGGAAAAGATGCTCGGAAGCCTTTTGTCCGGTTTGCTGAATATCGGCAAGGAGATTCTGTTTGCCGGGCTCGTGTTCGTGGCGGGCATCGTCGTCGTCCGTCTTGCCGGAAAGTTTATGCAGAAGAACAAGGGCTTCAAAAAGCTGGACCTTTCCGTTCAGAGCTTCACCCGCAGCCTTGTTAAAATCGTCATCTGGACGCTCGTGATCGTTTCGGTGGTCGCGATTCTCGGCGTTCCCGTGTCTTCGCTTATTGCGGCGATCTCCGCCGCGGGCCTTGCGATCGGTCTGGCTCTTCAGGGCGCGCTGAGCAATTTGGCGGGCGGACTCATGATCCTCATTTTCAAGCCTTTCGGCGTCGGGGACTATATTTCTGCTACGGGCGCCGAGGGAACCGTCTCCGACATTACCGTTTTTTACACAAAGCTCATCACTGTTGACAACAAGCGCATCACCGTTCCCAACGGCTCGCTGATGAACGCCAACGTCGTGAATTACAGCTCCGAAGCGACAAGGCGCGTCGACATCCCCGTCACGGTGGCCTACGGCACCGATGCCGGAACCGTCCGCGAGATAATGCTGGCCGCCGCCGCCGATCAAAGGGTCCTTGCCGAGCCGGAGGCGGTCGTTGTCCAGACCAACGCCACGGAGTGCGGAAGAGAGTTCACGCTGCGCGTCTGGTGCAGCGGCGCGGATTACTGGGATCTCAAGTTTGACGTCACTGACCGCGTCTTTGCCGGATTTGCGGAAAAGGGAATCCAGCCGGCAACCGCAAGGATCTCCGTCGTCAGCGAAAACAGATAAAAGCCCTTTGCCGGGAAAAAGCAAGGGAAAAAAAGCCGTCTGCCGGAACAGTTTTCCGGCAGACGGCTTTGGGTTTTGGAGCAAAACCGGGGGAGGGAGCGTCTTAACGGAGAATTGTCCCGTTGACAGAAGGTCTTTTTGAATATATAATAGGAAAAAGTCCCGGCGCCCCGAGAGCCTGCGCGGGCAAGGGGATTAAACACCGGATACGGAGGAATTGCCGACATGGATTTCAAAAAGCTTACAGACTGCTTTACACTTTCAAACGGTGTGAAGATACCGTGCATCGGATACGGAACCTGGAAGACCGAGAACGGGCAGGCCGCCAAGGTCAGCGTCGAAAACGCGCTGCGTCTCGGATACAGGCATATAGACACCGCCTTTGCATACGGAAACGAGGAGAGCGTCGGAGAGGGAATCCGCGCATCGGGCGTAAAGCGGGAGGATATCTTCCTTACAACGAAGCACTGGGTTTCCTTCCGCGGATTTCAAAAGACGGTCGAGACTTTTGAAGCTTCCCTTAAAAACCTCGGCACGGACTATGTGGATCTGTATCTCGTCCACTGGCCGGCCGTGGAAAAGGTCTCTCCGGACTGGAAAGAGCTGAACGCTTCGACCTGGAGCGCCTTTGAAAAGCTTTACCGTGACGGAAAGATCAGGGCCATCGGAGTTTCAAACTTTGAGGTTCCGCACCTTGAAGCGCTGGAAGAGCGCGCGGACATCATGCCGATGGTAAACCAGATTGAGTTCCACCCCGGGTATTCCCAGCTTTTGCTTGCGAAATACTGCCGGGAAAAGGGCATCACCGTCGAAGCCTGGAGTCCGCTTGGATCGGGCGCGGTGCTTTCCGACGGAACGCTTGCCGCCATTGCGGAGAAATACGGGAAAACCGTTGCTCAGCTCTGCATACGATATGCCCTTGAAGAAAACGTGCTTCCGCTTCCGAAGTCTTTGAAGCCGGAGAGGATCGCGTCAAATGCGGAAGTGTTTGACTTTGAAATTTCGGACGGGGATATGGAGACGCTGGAAAGCATCTCGGGTTTGGGCTTCAGCGGATTTCTTCCGGAAGACGCTCCGGCGGACGCCATTGCCGCCGCCGAATAACAAAACGCTTTTTCCGGCATCCCGGAAAATCGGGCGTTTTTATGGTTTTCTGAACGGCGCGGCGGGAGGCAAAAGGTAAAAGCTATTGCATATTTTGGCATTTCATGCTATAATTTACGAAGTATTCACAATAGTTTTACCCTTGGGTAACACCGAAGCCGGGACTTACGGTTATTATACTCAAGATGAAAACAGAGCCGCGGACTGCGGCTCTGCGGGTAACAAAACGGGGGTATGAAGTTTTGATTGAGGTAAAGAATCTGACGAAGATCTACAGCGGCGGAGTCAAGGCTGTGGACAATATCAGCTTCAGGATCGAACCCGGAAAGATCTACGGTTTTCTCGGACCGAACGGAGCGGGAAAGTCCACAACGATGAACATCATAACCGGATATCTGGCGGCCACTTCGGGCACGGTCACGATCAACGGCTATGACATCTTCAAGGATGCCAAAAAGGCAAAAAGCTGCATCGGCTATCTGCCGGAGCAGCCGCCGCTCTATCAGGAACTTACGCCGAGAGAATATCTGGACATCTGTGCCGGTCTTAAAAAGATCCCGAAGAGCGAACGGCCCGGGGAGATAGCGACGGTTATCAAACGTACCGGTCTTGAAAAGGTTCAGGACCGCCTTATTCGCAGCCTTTCAAAGGGCTACAAACAGCGTGTCGGACTTGCACAGGCGATCATCGGGGGTCCGGATATTATCATTCTCGACGAGCCGACGGTCGGTCTTGACCCGATTCAGATCATCGAGATTCGCGAGCTCATCAAATCGCTGAAAAAAGACCACACCGTCATACTTTCGAGCCACATCCTTACGGAAGTCAACGAGATCTGCGACAGCATCCTCATCATCAACAAGGGCAGACTTGTCGTCGAGAACACGACGGAGAACCTTGGCTCCAACGACGGAAAGGAGCTTCTGCTCCTGACCGTGAAGGGAAAGTCCGAGGCCGTCAGATCCGTCATTCTGAAGACCGTCGGGGAGAAAGTCGGACTTGCCTTCTCAAAATCTTCCGAATCCGACTGCGTCGACGTCCGCATCGAATATCCTGCAGGAAAAGATATCCGCGAAGATCTTTCCTATGCCTTTGCGGTGGCGAGAATACCTGTTCTCGGCATGAAAAAGGATACGGTCAGCCTTGAAGAAGTGTTCATCGAGTACACCTCCGGCGAAAAGACTCAGGAGCAGGAAGACGTGTACGAGTACGAGCCTTCGGATGCCGGGGCCGAGGAGAGCAACGAGACTTCCGGGAAAGAAAACTCCGGCGGTGAGGAGGAAAACAGGTAAATGGGAAGCGTTTATAAAAAGGAAATGAAGGTAATGTTCTCCGGAATGATGGGATTTATCTTCATTGCCGTCATTCTTTTGGTCGTCGGGCTTTTCATGCGTGTTTACAACCTTGGCGGAGCCTACAGCCTTTCAAGCTTTGAATACAGCCTTAACGGCGGTATCTGGGCATACCTTGTGGTCGTTCCGGTGCTTACCATGCGTTCCATGGCTGAGGAGACAAAGAGCAGGACCGATCAGCTTCTCTTCACGTCTCCGATCTCCATGGCGGATATCGTTCTCGGAAAATACCTGGCTATGATCACGGTTATCGGGATCCCGTGCCTTGTTTTCTGCTTTTATCCGCTCATCTTTTCCGCTTACGGCAACGTCAACTTCCTTGCGTCGTATGCCGGCATACTCATATTCTTCCTTCTGGGAGCGATGCTGATAAGCATCGGACTTTTCATCTCCACTCTGACTGACAGCCAGATCATTTCGGCGGTCATAAGCTTTGTCGTGGTTTTAATGGCTCTGCTTATGTCGTCGATCATAAGCCTTGTCGAGTCCTCGAGCCTTGCTTCGATGGCGGCTTTTACTGTTGTTGTTGCGCTTGTGACTCTGCTTGTAAAGGTCATGACAAAGGACTGGACGATCGCGCTGATTGTGGGCATCGTCCTTGAAGTCGGCGTTCTTGCGCTGTTCTTCATCGACTCTACCATACTTGAGACGGCGCTTTCCTCGCTGCTGGGGTCTTTTGCCGTGTTCAACATGATCGAGAACATTCTCTTTGACGGACTCATCGACCTGACCGTCTATTTCTACTTTATCACTGTGACGGTCATGTTCCTGTTCCTTTCGGTGCAGTCCCTTGAGAAGCGGAGGTGGAGCTGATGAAAAAGAACGCACAGAGAACAAAGCTCACGGTGCGCGCGGGAAGCTATTCGCTTATTGTGTGCGTGATCGTGATCGCGATCGTCGTGGCGCTCAACGTGCTTGTCGGACTTCTTCCGACCTCTGTCACGACGCCCGACGTTTCGACGATGCAGCTCTATGATTTTACGGAGCAGACCGAAGAGATCGCGAAAAAGCTCGATGAAAATATAACGATCTATCACTGGATCGACGAGAGCAACACAAATTACATCTATATCGAACAGTTCCTTGAAAGGTTTTCCGAGCTCAACCCGAAGATAACCGTAAAGAAGATCTATCCGGAAAAGGATCCGACTTTCATATACAGATATGTTGATGAGGGAGAAGAGCCCGCCACCAACAGTCTCGTGTTCGAGAGCGGAAAGCGCTTTAAGATCGTCAACTACGGGGATATGTTCAGCTGGAGCGAGGATGCGCTTTACAACGCGTATATGCTGATGTACCAGTACGGTTACAGCTATGAGCAGATACTGAACTATGTTCCGTACGACGTTTTCTCCGCTGAAAATGCGGTCGTGAACGCCATCGACTATGTAACTACGAACAAGCTTCCGGTCATATATCTCCTTCGCGGACACGGTGAAAGCGACCTGGAGACCTATGCGTCGAAGTATATCGCCGACGAGAACTATTCCATTGTGAAGCTGGAGGAGGGAAACAGCCTTCTCGCCCTGGAAGCCGTCCCTGCGGACGCCAACTGCGTTCTCATCAACAGTCCGACTTCGGACCTTACCGAAGATGAATTCGGCAAGCTCATGGCATACATGGAGCGCGGCGGTTCCATCGTCTTCCTGACAAACTACGGCTATGACGCGGCGGCCTGTCCCACTTTTGCAAAGCTCTGCGAAGCCTACGGCCTTGAAAAGGTCGACGGTCTTGTGCTTGAGACCAGCGGCTATTATTACAGCCTGCCCTTCAACATCATTGCGAACAAGGTCTCCCACGAGATAACCGATCCCCTCATTGCCAACGGCTCATACGTCTATGTGCCGCTTGCACACGGGATCCGGCAGATCGACAGCTACCGTTCGTCCCTCAGCTTCTCAAC
Organism: Clostridiales bacterium; assembly: GCA_016303065.1. Lineage (GTDB taxonomy): Bacteria > Bacillota > Clostridia > Oscillospirales > QAMX01 > SIG499. Next base: position 48,014 of record JAEDMJ010000001.1, on the reverse strand, counting down.
GCTTCTGGAAACGTCCGAAAACTCCTATTCCAAGCTCATCACCGAAAACCTTGACAGCTATGACAAGGTGGAAGGCGATATCGACGGAAAGTTTGCGCTGGGCGTCCTTGTTGAGGAACAGGTCTCCGACAGCGCCTCCAGCCGCTTCTTCTGGTTCTCGTCCTCGCTCATGTTCGCGGACAATTACGCGTCCGAGGGTTCGCTCAACGTCCTGCTTAACACGCTTGCCTACGGCACCGAGCGCGTCGACAGCATTTCGATTCGCACCATCACTCTTTCCAACAGCACTCTTGACATGAGCGACGCCGCCCAGACGGCCTGGACGATCGTCCTTGTGGCGGTCATTCCGGTCATGCTTATAGCAATCGGATTCGTCGTCTGGTTCGTAAGGAGACAGCGCAGATGAAGCCCTGGGTAAAACTTGTCATTCTTGCTGCGGCTCTTGCCGTCTGCATCGGGGCGTGCTTCCTGATTGTGGATCTTGCGAACAACACGGAAGAACAGCATGACGATCCGGAAAACGCGGTCATCGGAAAATACGGCTCGGACATTGTGAACTTCACCTACGTATACGGCGGGGTGAGCACGGAGTTCAGGCTCGTAAACTACAGCTGGGTCAACAGTTCCGACGAGGATATGCCGCTTCGGCAGGACGACCTTGACAGCCTGGCAAAGCTGATCCGCGACGGCGCTTCTTCCGTTCGCCTTGTGGACGACAGCGGAAGCCTTGTCGACAGCGAGGACTTCGGGCTCAGCTCCCCGGCGCTTACGATCACCGCGTCGGACGGAAGCGTTTCGCAGACGATGTATATCGGAGCATACAACAGCGCCTTCAGCGCCTACTATGCGCGCATGGAAGGGTCGGGAGAGGTGCATCTCATCGATGAGTCCATTCCCAGGGCTTTCATGAAGGATGTCTTTGAGCTTGCCGTTTCGGCGGAGAGCTATCCTGAGTACGGCTACCAGGACATCACCCGCATCCGCCTCTTTGACGGAGATCTGGAGCGGGAGATGACGTGGAGCGAGGGAGGTTCTCCCAAACTCTATACGGACTATTACACGTGGTTTGAGCAGAACGCCTCCGGCGAATATGACGCTCTGAGGACTTCCGCAATGACGGTTCTCTGTGAGAATCTGACCGCGTTCGGGGATATTGTATGCGTCGACTATGCGCCGGACAGGGCCGCCCTTGAGGCTTACGGTCTTGCCGGTTCCGAGCGGGGCTTTGACATCACCTATATCGGCGAGGTTGACGTTGAAAACGACGTCGGCATAGAAACTCAGGAAGCTGAGATCGAGCTTGAGGTCGTATTCAGCGAGGCCGATGAAAACGGCGTATGCTTCATGATGTGGACCGGAAACGACATGGTTTACCGCGTTTCCGCCGAGACTGCGGACGCTGTTTTGAGTTATGTTTCGGCGGATCTCACGCCGGATGAGGTCTGCGCCATACAGCTTGAATCGGTGGAATCCCTGAAAGTGAGCTACAACGGAGCCGAGATCAACGTCGTCAGGACAGAAAAATCCATCACCGACGCCAACGGCGATACGACGGTCACGAACGTCTTCACCGCAAACGGTGCGGTTGTCGACAGCACGAACATCAACACCTTCTACGACGGGCTGCTGGCTCTGAAGGTTGAAGGCCGGGCCGACGCGGGAAGCTGGCAGGAGAACATGACGCCGTATATGACGGTCGAGTTCTCGCGCAACACCGAAAGCTTCAGCCGGATGACACTTTTCGTCTACGAATACAGCGTGAACTTCTACCGCGTATCCTTTAACGGAGAGGACGATATTCTCGTCAGCATCCGGGATATCGACAATATGGGCGATGCGATACTGAAAACGCTGAAAAACTGAAAAAACGAAGCGTCTTCTTCACCGTTTCAAAAAAAACAGAATCCACCCCGCCTTTAAGACAGGTTCGATGCCGTCTTAAAGGCGGGGTGTTTTTATGCGCGAAAAAGAAGCTCCGCCCGGGGGGAAAGGCAAAAATTCAGCGAAAGCGCGCTCCGGACCCTTGGGAAAAAGCTATTCTGTCCTCTCCCCAAAAAAGCGCCCTGGCGGAAAGGCAGGGCCGGGAGATTTGTGAAACGCCGTTTTTTGTCTTCCGTTTGCTTTGAAAAACGGCCTGTAAGAAAAAAGCGTTAAAGGCCCTTCCCGTCTGTTCAAAAAAAGGCGGAAGGGCCTTTGTCACTGCCAAAACGCCCGTATCCGGAGATGCTTGTCAGGCTTTTTGGGAAAAAGCCGCTTTGCACTCGGCTCCGGAGGACAGAAAAACAGAGACGGTACTTTTTTGTCCGTCTCTGTTTTGGAAAGTTTTGAATTAAGTCTGCACCGCGACCGCTCAGCCGCCGTAGAGCCTGTTTTCAAGCTCCGTAAGGCGGTAGGAAAGGGTCATGAGGGAATCCGAAATGTGGAGGTTTTCGACGAGAATGCCGTTTGCCTCGGCAAGGGGAAGCTCCGCTTTCGTGATGTTCCAGATCGCCTTGACTCCGCACCGGGAGAGGTAGTCCGCGCCGGTACGGGCCTTGTCAACGGGAACGGCGAGAATTCCGATGTCCGCCCTTGGCTCCGAGGCGAAAAATTCGGAGATTTTGTCCGTGTGAAGAATGGGAACTCCGAGGTATTCGCCGCACTTTTCCGGGTCGGAATCAAAGGCCGCAATGAGGTTGTAACCCCGGGAGGAAAAACCGAAGTTCTCTATCAGCGATCTTCCGAGGCGGCCCGCGCCCATGATAACGACGCGGTAGCCTTCGTCAAGGCCGAGAATGTTGGTGATCGACGCAGTCAGGGACTCGACGTCGTATCCGCAGCCCTGCTGTCCGAAGTCGCCGAAGCAGTTGAAATCCTGCCTCACCTGAGATGCGGTCAGCTCCATACAGTCGGCGAGCTCACGCGACGAAATCGTTTTGATTCCGGAATCGTGCATCTCCTTCAGATAACGGTAGTATCTGGGAAGACGACGGATGACCGCCATGGATATAAAGCTGTTTCTGCTCATATGAGGCACTCCTTTTTTTAGATTCCGAAACGTTCAGGGGGCGAAAAGAGAAAATTCTGTGAGGAAATTATTGCCTGCTGACAAGCGACATGACGTAGTCGGCAAGCTCGGCGCCGGTGCTTCCTCCGGCGCGTCCGGTCATTTTGATGGGGCTGTCCGGCGCGGAGACCGCGTCGAGCGCGGCGGAGAGCTTTTCCGCTCTGTCGCCAAATCCGATGTGCTCAAGCAGCAGCACGCAGGCGCGAAGCACGGAGCTGGGGTCGGCGTAGGCCGCGCGGCCCTCTTCGACCATGCGGGGGGCGGAACCGTGGATCGCTTCAAACATTGCCCAGCGCTTTCCGATATTGGCGCTTCCGGCGGTGCCGACGCCGCCCTGGATCTCGGCGGCCTCATCGGTGAGAATGTCGCCGTAGAGGTTGGGCAGAACGATGACGCTGAAGTCGCGGCGGCGCTTTTCGTCGATAAGCTTTGCGCTCATGATGTCGACAAACCAGCTGTCGTGGGCGATATCGGGGTGCTTTTCGGCAATCTCGTTAAATTTGTCGAGGAATTTGCCGTCGGTGGCCTTGATTATATTGGCCTTTGTGACGCAGTCGACGCGCTTTCTGCCGGTCTTTATCGCGTAGTCATAGGCCAGCTCGATGATGCGCTCCGTGCCCTGGGTGGTGGTCACGCAGAAGTCGATGGAAAGATCGTCGTTGTACTTGAGCCCCTTGCTTCCGACAACGTAGGAGCCTTCGGTGTTTTCTCTGAAAAAGACCCAGTCGATTCCCTGGGAGGGGACTTTGACGGGACGGACGTTTGCAAAAAGGTCAAGCTCGCGGCGCATTGCGACGTTTGCGCTTTCGATATTGGGCCAGGGATCTCCGGCCTTGGGAGTTGTGGTCGGCCCCTTGAGAATGACGTGGCAGGATTTGAGCTGGGCAAGCACGTCGTCGGGGATGGCTTTGCCGGCCGCAGCGCGGTTTTCAATGGTGAGTCCGTCAATGTTGAGGAATTTGACTTTTCCCTCCGCGACCTTGTCGGCGAGAAGGTGGGCGAGAACTCTTTCGCCCTGGGCGGTGATTGACGGGCCGATGCCGTCGCCTCCGCAGATACCGATGACAAGCTCGTCGAGGGCGCTGTAATCCACAAAATCGCCTTCGGACTTCATGTGCTCGATTCTGGCAAGCTGTTCGGCTATGATTTTTTCAAAATGTTCTGAAGCTTCAGACATATTGCCTCCGCAAGTAGTATTAATTTACATATTGTTATTTTACACTGAATTGCACTTGTTGTCAAGGGGCTGTTGGATTCTACGGCGAGTATCCACGGTTTCCACAAAAACTTCCACATTGTGCGGAACTTGTCGAATTGTGCGGGAAAACAGCCGAAAAACGGTAAAGCTTAGAATACTGCGTGTAATAACAGCGCTTTGACCGCGTCAGAAGCGGTCTTCGGGCGACATGGTTGCAAATGCATTCTGCGAAGAACCGCCGCGGACTCCTGCGCGCCAGGCGTAGTATCCCGCGCATCCGATCATTGCGGCGTTGTCGCCGCAGAGCGCGGGCGGAGGGAGAAAGACCCTGACGCCTTCGGACTCGGAGAGTTTTTCAAAGGCTTCGCGTATGAATGAGTTTGCGGCGACGCCTCCGGCAAGCGCGGCGCGGTCATATCCGAGCTCTGCGAGGGCGAGCTTTGTACGTGAGACGAGGATATCCGTAACGGCTTCGCAGATGCTCCGCGCAAGTACGGCGCGGTCGAACTCCTCGCCCCGCTGGGCGGCGCTGTGAACAAGATTTATGACTGCGGTCTTGAGACCGGAAAAGGAGCAGTCCAGGGGCGCGTCGGGAAAACTCGGACGGGGAAGCTTTACCGACGGGCAGGATGCGGGCGCGGAACGGGCCAGCCTGTCCAGTTCTTTTCCGCCGGGATAGGGGAATCCGAGCACGCGGGCGACCTTGTCGAAGGCTTCTCCGGCGGCATCGTCGCGGGTGCCGCCGAGAATTCGCACATTGTCGTAATCGCGGACGTCGCAGAAGAGCGTGTGGCCTCCGGACACCACGGTGCAGAGGAACGGGGGAGTGAGCTCGGGAAAAGCGATGTAGTTTGCGGCGATGTGTCCCTTTATGTGGTGTACCGGGACAAGCGGGACCCCGAGGGAAAGCGCGGCTCCCTTTGCAAAGGAAAGTCCGGTGAGCAGGGCGCCGATAAGCCCGGGGGCGGCGGTGACGGCTACGGCTTCGATGTCGGCGCGGGTCACGCCGGCGGTGGAAAGCGCGCTGTCGACGACCGGGGTGATTTTTTCGATGTGCTTGCGGGAGGCAAGCTCAGGAACGACGCCGCCGTACTCGGCGTGCATGGCGATCTGTGTATAGACCGAGTTGGAGAGGACTTCCCGTCCGTCGCGGGTGACTGCGGCGGAAGTTTCGTCACAGGAAGTTTCGATTGAAAGTATGAGCATTATACCTTGTCCTTTTGCAGCAGTGTGTATTTTGAAATATCGGCGGACATGAGAACTGCCGCTTCTTTGGGGAGGGAGTAATAGTCGGGGCGCAGGCCGACCTGTTCAAAGCCGAACTTCCGGTAAAGGGAAATTGCCGGAGCGTTCGACTCGCGGACTTCCAGAAACATTGTCCCGATGTTAAGCTCCGCCGCACGGGACATGATGCGGTGCATCAGCATTGCGGCAAATCCTTTTCTGCGGAATTCCGGAAAAACCGCGATGCGGGTGATCTCTCCCTCTCCGGAGAGGGAGAGAAATCCGCCGTAGCCGGCGAGTCTGCCGTCGGAAGTGACGCAGAAATAGTTTGCATAAGGTGAGTTGAGTTCTTCTCTCAGAGCGTTTTCGTTCCAGGGGGAGGAAAAGCTTGCCCTTTCCAAAGCCGCCGCGTCGGGAATCCGGAACGGGGTGAGATCTGATACCACTGTCATATTACCGTTCTGCCTGCCTTTCCCGGATCAGCCCTTTGCCTTTGCCCAGCTTTTGCCGACCGAGGCGTCGGCGCGGAGCGCAACGGAGAGATCGGCAACGCCGGTCATTTCTTCTTCGAGTACGGCCTTCACTTTTTCCGCCTCGCACTCAGGGCACTCGACGATCAGTTCGTCGTGAACCTGGAGAATGAGCCGGGCTTTGAGGTTTTCGGCTGAAAGCCTGCGTGCGACGGCGACCATCGCGAATTTGATGATGTCGGCCGCGGTGCCCTGAATGGGCGCGTTGAGCGCCATTCTCTCCGCGGCGCTGCGCACGTTGAAATTCGACGCCTTGATGTCGGGAAGCGCTCTGCGGCGGCCGAAAAGAGTGGTGACAAAGCCGTCGTTCCGGGCGCGCTCGACGACTTCGGACATATATTTTTTGACGCCGGGATAGTTTTCAAGGTAGCGGTCGATCATTTCCCTTGCGTCGCGGCGGGAGATACCGAGGTCGTCGGCAAGGGCAAAGTCGGAGATGCCGTAGACAATGCCGAAATTGACGGCTTTTGAAAAGGTTCTCTGACGGGAAGTGACTTCTTCGGGGGGGATCCCGAAAACCTGGGCGGCGGTGCTGCGGTGAATGTCTTCGCCGGAGGCAAAGGCGCGGATCATGCGCTCGTCCCCGGACATATGGGCGAGAACGCGAAGCTCGATCTGGGAGTAATCGGCGTCCACAAGGACGTTTCCCTCTCCCGCAATAAAGAATTCGCGCATCCGGCTTCCGGGCTCGCTTCGGACGGGGATGTTCTGAAGGTTGGGCTCGGATGAGCTGAGACGGCCGGTGACGGCGCCGAGCTGGCTGAAGGTCGTGTGTACCCTTCCGCTGGGGCTGACGGCGCGGAGCAGTCCGTCGACATAGGTGGACTTGAGTTTGGTGAATGCGCGGAAGGACAGCACGGCGGCGACAATGGGCTCGTCGGAGAGCTTTTTGAGGACGTCGAAATTTGTGGACCAGCCGGTCTTCGTTTTCTTTCCGTGGGGAAGATGAATCTCGTCAAAGAGAACCGTTCCAAGCTGGCGCGGAGAGCTTATGTTGAACTCTTTCCCGGCCAGGGAATACACCTCGGAGGTGGCGTGCGCAATGAGCCCGTCAAGCTCCCCGCCGAACGCCCGTAGGGCTTTTTCGTCCAGAAGGAATCCCTCGTGCTCCATCTCCGCAAGCACCTTTGCAAGCGGAAGCTCGGTTCCGCGGTAGAGCCTGTCAAGACCTCTTTCGGCCATGATTTTTTCAAGGACGGGACGGAGCGCGAGCGCTCCGTCTGCGCCGTCGGCCACGGGGGAGCACTGACTGTCCGGAAGCCAGCCGAGATATTTCTGGCGCACGGCGGCGGAGTCGGCGCTTTCTTCGCAGAGAAGCGCGGCAAGCGAGGCGTCGAAGGAAATTTCCGGGGAGGGCAGTCCGTTTTCAAGACAGTAGCGCATGAGCGGCTTTGAACTGGCGCAGCAGAACTTTACCCCGGAGGATATAAGGTCGGAAAGGGCGGAGTTGAACGCGCCGCGCTCAAAGGGGCCGGGATCGAAGACGTAGACCGTTCCTTCCTGGGCGGCGGCGAAAGCGGGCGCTTCAAAATCGGCGTCAAACCCGATTTCTCCCGAAAGGCCGGAGAGAAGAACCGGCGAAGAAAGCTTTAGGGGCGTTCTCCGAGCCGCCGCGTCGGCCGCGGACGGTGCGGAGGGGGGCGGAGTGAGTCCGAGTTTCTTGATATAGCTGTTTATCTCAAGCCGTGACAGAAGCCGGTAAAGCCCGTCGTTGTCCGGCGGTGTTTTCGAAATTGCTGAAAGGTCGGCGTCAATGGGGGCGTTTCGGTCGATGCGGGCAAGCTCAAGGCTCATGTAGGCCGTGTCTTTTTCCGCGGCGAGCTTTGCCCGGACCGCGGGACGGATATCGGCGGAGTCAAGATTTTCGTAAACGCCGTCGAGAGTTTTGAATTTCCGGATCAGCTCGAGAGCGGTCTTTTCTCCGATGCCGCGGACGCCGGGGATATTGTCGGACTGGTCGCCCATGAGCGATTTGACGTCGATGAACTGGCGGGGCTCAATGCCGAATTCGAGGTTTATTTTGAACTCGTCGTAGAGCGTGGTCTCGGGACGCCCCTGTCTGGCGGAGACGTATTTCAAGACCGTGTTTCCGCCGACAAGCTGGAGGCTGTCGCGGTCGCCGGTGACAAGAACGCAGCTGTCCCCGGACTCCTGGATTTTTTTGCTGAGAGTTCCGAGAAGATCGTCGGCCTCCCAGCCGGCAAGTTCGTAGCGGGGGATGCGGAGCGCGTCGAGAAGCTCTTTGAGAAGGGGGAGCTGCATGGCGAGCTCTTCGGGCATCGGACGGCGGCCGGCCTTATAGCCGTCGTAGAGCTTGTGGCGGAATGTGGGGGCTTTCAGATCGAAGCAGACACAGACGCCGTCCGGTTCCTCTTCCTCCGAAAGGCGGGAGAGGATGTTCAGAAAGCCCAGAAGAGCGTTTGTGTATACGCCTTCGGAGTTTGAGAGCAGGCGTATGCCGTAAAAGGCGCGGTTGATTATGCTGTTGCCGTCGATGACCATCAGCTTTCGCATGGATGGGTCCTCCTTTTGTTTGGGGGAATGGGAATTCTCCGGAGCCGGGGCGTCTGCCCGGCTCCGGAGAAGAAAATCAGCGCTTGGATTGCTCAGTATTCAACGCGGACGGTTTTGATTTCGAAGGGCCGGAAGGTGAGCCGGGTTTCGGCGCCGGATCCCAGCTCGTTTTTCGGCTCTTCGAGCATATTCGTTTCGGTCACGCGTCTCGGAGAGAAGCCCAGCCTGAGCGTTCCGGCGGTGCGGGCGCCCTCCGCCTCGTAAATGCGGAGAATGAAGGCGCGGTCGGAGTCCTCGCAGGGCTTGACAGTCTCGATGATGAGATTTGCATCGGACATGGAGGCAAGGCTCGGAATGTCTTTTCTGCCGCGGGCGACAACGGGCTTGTAGTTGAGCGCGTATGCCGGACGGACGACGTTTTCGGAGTTGAATCCGCCGCTGTGGGGCAGGAAAGAGTATTCGCAGTAGTGTTTGCCGTGGTCCCCCGTGGTGTCCGGACGGGTGCCGCCCTTGTGGAGCGAGAGGCGGAGCTGGCCGTTATATGCGGAAATGGCGTACTTGGAGTCGTTGAGGATGCTGACGCCGAAGTTGGGTTCGGAGAGGTCGGTGTACTTGTGGTTCAGAACCTCGAACTTTGCCTGTTCAACGGAGGTGTTGCGGGTCGTGGGACGCTTCATATAGCCGAACTGGATCTCCTGTCTGGCAAAGTCGGAGAAGATCGTCGTGTCGAAAGCGGTCTTCAGGAAGCGGTGGGAGTCGTTCCAGTCCATAAGCGTTTCAAAGCGGACCTCGGGCGAGTCGGCAAAGAAGATCATATCCTGGGTGACGGTGGACTTGGGGGAAATGCGGTAGACGGAACGGATGCGGAATTCGACGCAGCCGTCGGAGACAACTTCTCTGGAGAGAAGCTCGGCGCAGTCGACGAACTTGGGTTCAATGTCGGCGTCGATGTCCCAGTTGTCCCATGCGGCGGGAAGGTCCTCCGCCATGAGGAAGGTGTTCAGCGCATACCCTTCTCCGCGGAGCTCTCTGCCGGAGGCCTTGTCGACGAAGGAGGAGATATATCCGCGTCCGTCAAAGACGATGACGGCGTAGGGCGTTTCGAGCCTGTCGCCGTCCAGGCGGAACGCGCTCGGGGTGCTGATGTCCGCGCGGGTGTAGCCGAAGGATCTGGCGGAGTAGGGCTCCAGCGTCACTCCGGAGACGGCGAGGCGGCGGCGTCCGTCGACGCCGGTCGTCCACTGCTGTTTTTTGACTCCGGAGAGGGGGGAGACGGCGTCGACATAGAACGCGGTGCTGCGCGGGAAGGACATGGGGTTGTAAACGGTGATGCCGCGGCCGGAACCGGCAAGTGCCTTTTCGGAGAGCTTTCCAACCTCCGCCAAAAGCTCGGTCATCTCTTCCTTGCTCTGGGAATTGGCGCGGGTGATGCAGGTTCCGGGGAGAATGTCGTGGAACTGGTTGACAAGGAGTCTGTTCTGCCAGAAACGGAAGTCCGCGTCGCTGGCGGCGGAACCGTCGGCAACGGCGTTGGCAACGGTCAGAGCTTCGAGATTGTGAAGCGCGATCTCTCCGAGGCGGTTGTTGCGCTTGATCTCGTGCTGGTTGGTGAGGGTGCCGCGGTGGAGCTCAAGGTAGAGCTCTCCGCTGTAAACCGCGGGGTTGGAGACCTCTTTTTCGAGCCGGTGCATAAAGTCGGAGACGGTCGTGTATTCGCTGACCGGAAAACCTTCCAGGTCGGAGAGTCTGCGGCTTATCTCGATCTGATCCCACTGCGGGCCGCCGCCGCCGTCGCCGTAGCCGAAGCTTACGAGTTTGGAGCGGGAGACGTTCTTTTGACGGATTGCGTCGTTGTTGTTCTTGTCGGTGAACAGCGGCATCAGCTCATCGGGACGGGTGCCGATGTGGGTCTTGTTGAAGTGGGTGAAGACCTGGGTCCCGTCGATGCCGCGCCAGTAGAAGGCGTCGTAGGGGAACATATTTGTGTCGTTCCAGGCGATCTTGGTGGTGAGGAAGTAATCGACTCCGCAGCCCTTCATGATCTGGGGGATGGCGGCGGAATAGCCGAAGGTGTCCGGAAGCCAGAAACAGTCGGAGGTGTAGCCGTCGAAGTACTTGCGGGTGAAGCGCTGTCCCCAGAGGAACTGGCGGATCATGGACTCGCCGCCGGTGATGTTGCAGTCGCATTCGACCCAGACGCCGCCGTTGGGCTCATAGCGTCCCTCGGCGACTTTTTCGGCGATGCGGTCGAAAAGCTCGGGGTAGTTCTCTCGGATCATCTCGCTGTGATACGACGAGCTCTGGACGAACTTGTATTCGGGGTACTGCGCCATAAGGTTGAGCTGGTTGGAATAGGTTCTGGCGCATTTCTTGACCGTCTCGGCAATGTGCCAGAGCCATGCGGTGTCCATGTGGGAGTGGCCGATAAATCCGCAGTAGGGGACGGTTCCGCCGTTGTTTTTCTTGGCAAGGGCGGGCGCCATGATCTCTCTTGCGCGGACGAGGGAGGCTTCGAAAGTCTCGCGGTCGACGTCTTCGGGGGAATACCAGAGGACCTTGTGGAGCTCGTAGAAGACGTTCAGAAGGTCGGCGCGGCGGAAGGAAGTTTCGTCAAGGGCTTTGAAAAGCCCGATGAGAACGGAGAGATCGAACATTGTCTGGGCAACGAGGTCGTTGCGGGTGCAGATGTCGATGGAGTTATATGCAAATTTGAAATCGGAGCGCGGGCGCGTCTGGAGCGGCATCTCGCCAGGGACGTAGTGCCCGGTATAGAACTCAACGGCAAGGTCAAGCTTCCGGCCCTCGGTGGCGCAGGGCTCGACCATGTCGCAGTAGTGGTTGCCGTGGCCGGTGACGACGATCTTTGTCGCGAAGGTTCCCATAGGCTTGCCGTCCACAAAGAGCATCGCTTCGTATCCGCCGACATCGGGGCGGAGGAACAGCGCCTTTCCGGCAAGCTCGCCGGGAACGGTGAAGGATGTGCGAAACCAGCAGTAACGGCTTTCGCCGCCCCAGATATCCCCGGACTTTATGGGCTTATACCTGGCGTCGGGAACGGAGTGATACTGTTTGTCGGTCTCAAAGGCGCTGGCGGGAAGAGAGCAGTACTTTTCAAAGATGAGCCCGTCCAGCGTTTCGAGAAAGCGTTCAAGCTTCAAAACGCATCTGGACAGCTGCTTTTCGTTGAGCATATGGGATCCTCCGAATGTTAGTTTTGTTTTGATTGTTTCTATTATACACCGAACGGGCGGAAAATGGAAGAGGGAAATGTCGTTTTGGCGAGAACCGAAGCGGAAAAAGGCCGCAAAACCCGGCGCCGGACCGCACTTTGTTGATTTATACGGGACGATATGGTATAATATGAAAATGACGGAAAACCGGAAGACCCCGGCGGCGGGACGGGAAAGATAAAAATCGCCCGCTGCTTTTTTTCAGGGGGCCGAAACTGAGGTTTTTTGTTTGAAATTCCGCGCTGTGATTGACAACGCGGAGCTAATGAGTTAAAATTACCTTGACAGAGTAAAAAAATTGAAACGGACGGGATGTTCTGGATGAAAACAGCGGGATATATGAGAAAAGCTGCGGCGCTTCTGCTTGCGGCGGCGATGCTTTTGACGCTTGCATTTCCGGTTTCCGCAACGGGAACTCTTATAAGCTCCGACCCTGTCGGAGGAAGCTGTTCCGCGGGGGGGACTGCGCCGACGCTTACGGTTTCGGCGGCTCCGAAATCCGGGGGAACCCTTTCGTACCAGTGGTATACCGCGTCGGGGGCTCCGGTCTCCGGCGCGACGGGCGCGTCTTTCACTCCCGACAGCAGCGCTGCGGGAGATTTCGGATATTATGTCGTCGTGACCGAAATTCTTGACGGAGCGGTCGTTGCGACGGACACCAGCGCTTCCGCAACGGTGAGCGTCAGCAGGGATGCGGAGACTCCGAAGATTACCGCCAACCCGTCAAGCGCATCCTGCACCGTCGGTCAGACGGTCACGCTTTACGCAAAGGCGGAGGTCTCGTCAGGAACGCTCAGCTACCGCTGGTACTGCTACACCTCGGAGAGCGCCGTCGGCGGAGCCACGGAGATATACACCGCGAGCAGTCCGTCATATACCCCGCCCACAGACAGGGCAAGCTCCGTTTACTATTACTGCCGCATAACAAATACGGACACGAGCGCAACCGGAAAAACGAAAACCAGCGTGAACACTTCGACGGCGCTTGTGACGGTCAGAAACACCGGAGACGCCGAACCTCCGGTCATATATTCCCAGCCGGAAAATCTCGTTTGCTATCTGGGCGAGAATGCGGAAATATCGGTGGGCGCCACCGTTTCCGACGGGGGAAGCATCAGCTATCAGTGGTACGGCTGTGACGATGCGGACGGGAACGGCGCCGAAAAAATCGAAGGCGCGGAGAACGCCTATTTCCGTCCGGACACCTCCGCCGAGACCGAGACGTACGTTTTCTGCGTCCTGACCAACACCAACGACTCCGTGACCGGAAACAAGACGGCGGAGACAAAGTCGGAGATCGTGCGCCTTGAAATCCGCGAGCCGGACATTGCCGGAACGGTTTGGGACGGGGAATCCTCGGGACGCTTTGACAGCGGAACGGGAAGCCGGAGCGATCCCTACGTCATAAAAACCGGCGGTCAGCTTGCGTTTCTTGCGGAGCTTTCCGGACGGGGAGAGAACTTTGAAAATACATACTTCGTGCTCGGCGAAGATATAATTCTTGGGGACGGGACCGTGTCCTGCGAATGGACGCCGGTCGGAGATGCGGAAAACCCGTTCAACGGCGTTTTCGACGGCTGCGGACGCAGCATAACCGGTCTCAGCGTGACGGGAGCCGGCTGCACCGGACTCTTCGGATGGGTCAAAAATGCGGAGATCCGGAACATACAGGCCGAAGGCAGCGTCAGCGGAACCGCTGCGGGCGGTATCGCCGGGGCGGCGGAGTACAGCGTTATTGAGAACTGCATGTTTGAGGGAAGCGTTGCCGGAACAAAAGCTTCCGGAGGAATCGTCGGAACCGTCTGCGGCGGAGCCGTTTCAAACTGCCTGAGCCTTTCGGGACGGGTCGCCGGAGAAAAAGCGGGCTTTGCGCTTACGGATTCGTCCTTCGACACCGGGGACGGTTTGACCGTGCTCTCAAGGTGCGCAAGGGTGAAAGCCGGACTTGCGCTCTGGTCCATGGATCTGAACGGAGACCCATGTCTCACCGACGGGATATCAGACGGTACCGGGGAAGACATCACCGGCGGAGGACTTTCTCCCCAGACCGGAATTTCGGGGACAAACGCCATCGTCCAGACATCGGTCAGGGGCGTTTCCGGGGAGAAGACCGCGTCGATGTGGGTCGATCCGGCGGAGTTTGCGAGGCTTGCCGCCATTGCGGCGGAGCTTTTGGCGGAGAACGAAAACGCCTCTCCGTACGTTTACCTTGACGGGGGAGACATTGTCTCTTCGGAATCCGGTCTTTCCGCCGAGCTTGTCATAACCGGGGAGGAGACTGCGCTTCTGGCAAACGCCGGAGCGGTGTGGGAGGCAATTCCCGAAAACGGAGTTCCAGTCTGGCGCGAGAAGGTGAAGGGCCGCGCCGCGGCCATGACGGTCGACTTCGGAGAGATAAACGCCACATGGAGCGCCGAAACGCTCGGAAAGGCGGAGGGCGCGGGGCGCATCGCCGCGGGATTCAACAGGAACGAAAGCGGTTCGCTTTCGTCCGTGGATATTGCGGGATATACCGGAGGAACATGGCGCGTTGCCGCTGACGGATTTTCCGGGAGAAGCACCGTTGCCGCAGTGCTTCTGACCTCGGGCGGGCATACGAAATATTCCGTGTCGGTCAACGGCGAAGGCTTTGCGGAGTTTGCTTCGCGGGGACTCAGCGCGACTTTCATCTTCTTTGACGAGAACTCCGTGCCAGAGGAGTACATGGAGGACATCAGGGGCGAGGATAATCCTGATGCTCCCGCCGAAGATCCGAACGGCAGCGCCGGGGAAAAGCCCGCGCCAAAACCCGGCTCGACGCTTATTGTTGCGGCCTGCGCCGTGATCGTGTCCGTCGGCGGAGCTTTCCTCTACGCCTTGCTTGAATCGGCGGGCGGAAAAAGAAAGAAGAACGTATCGGAGATTAAGGAATCGAGGTTTGGAAGATACTGATCGGAAAGCGGGAGCGGAGGTGTGACAATGACGGCGTATCCGGGCGGGAATTCGGAATTTGAAAGAGACCGGATCTGTGAAAATTTCGCAGACGGAGCCGAAAAGTTCGTTTCGAGCCTTTTGAAAGGCTACCGTCCTTCGGACTATGGCGCAGGCAAGGTGATACACGACTGCGTCTGGGGAACGGTGACTTTCTATCCCTGGGAGCTGCGCGTTATTGACTCTCCGCTTTTGCAGCGTCTGAGGCGCATCAATCAGCTCGGTCTTGCGGAGATGACGTATCCCTCTGCGCAGCATTCGCGCTTTGAGCACACTCTCGGCGTTGCCGCCGTGCTTTCAAAAATGATCTCCAGCATCAACCAGGACGAAAACCTGAGCGCAAGAAAGAAAAAGCGCCTCATCCCGGACGGGAACATATACAAGCTCAGAATGGCGGCCCTGCTTCACGACGTGGGGCACTGCTTTTTCTCCCATGTGTCGGAGTCGGCTTACGGTGTGATGCCGGAGTTTGCCGCGCTGAGAGAGAAGTTCGGAATTTTCCGTTCGGCGCAGCCGCACGAGATACTGGGCTATATGATAATCAACACTCCCAGCTTTGCCGGATTTATGGAGCGCGAAAGCGGCTATCCGTTCGGCGAGGGAGAAACGGCGAAGGAGCTTCTTTCGGATATCGGACGGATGATCGTCGGCGCGTATCTTGAGCCGCGCATCGATCCGGATTCGGGAGAACGGGAATGCGACTATTACATGACCCAGCTTATAAACGGGCAGTTTGACGCGGACTCTCTGGACTATCTTCGCCGGGACAGCTATGCCACGGGCATTGCCCTTTCGTATCACATCGACCGTTTTCTCTATAAGCTCCGAATGGCAGAATACCGTTCGGAGGGGATCACCGGACTCTATCTCACCGTTGCCAGCTCGGGAATTTCCACGGTGGAGGAGATGGTCTTCAGCAAGCTCCAGCTGACGCGGCACATATACAGGCATCAGAAGGTCATGGCGACGGAGTCGCTCGTGGCGGACGTCGTGGAGGGTTTGCAGTGCAACGGAAAGCTCCGAACCCCCTGCGAATTCCTCTACTGGTGCGACGACGACATAACCTGCCTTTCGGCTCAGGACGATCCGGAGCGGCAGGTGGCGCTTTCCCGGAAGAAAATACACGT
The DNA here is from genome assembly GCA_016303065.1 of Clostridiales bacterium. Lineage (GTDB taxonomy): Bacteria > Bacillota > Clostridia > Oscillospirales > QAMX01 > SIG499. The sequence continues at coordinate 32,175 of JAEDMJ010000001.1, read as the reverse complement.
GGGTTCCGCTCTGACGCTTTCGGATGTGGTCGGGGACATCTTCGCAAGGAGGCTTCCCAAAAAAGCGCTTGTCGTAAATTTCGGAAACGTGGTTTCCGTGGCCGGGGTCGGAAAACCGGAGCTTTCGATCGCCGCGCTGGCGGACACGCTCCGGAGCATACAGGATCTGAGAGGCGAGGTTCTCGAAGAGACGAACTTCCTTCTCGGAAAGCTTGGAAAGCCCCCCCTGGAGAGGTACTCCGTGCACGCCGTTGTGCCGAAGCTCAAGATGGCAAAGGACTTCACCGATTCGCTCGTTGCGTCGGGAGACGGGCGGCTTGTCCCCATCTCAGAGATCGTGGATCTGAATGACTGGGCCGGAGCTTTTGCCAACCATTCCTGGAACGCCTATGTTTATGCCGGAAAGGAGCTTCCGTTTGTAAGCGTTGCCGCGGTCCGAGTGCTTGAAAGATACGGCATTGCATTTGACCGAAACAAGCTTTTTGTCTCACTGAAAGAAGCGGACGGAATAAAAGCGGCGGAAGCGGAGCTTGAAGAACGCGGGATTTTGTAAAGCAAATAAACTTTATTTGGCAGCAAAGGGCAGTAAAGTTAAAATGCTGTACATGAATTGTCCGGCAGATACATAGATTGCCCGGCAGAACGGAAAAAATACTGTTTTTCAGATAAAAACACCGGAGCAGGTTTTTAATAAGCCTGCTCCGGTGTTTTATATTGCGTTTTGGCGGTGTGAAAAAAACTCAGTCTGCCTTTGAGCGGATATATTCGTCAATGGACTTTGCGGCGGTTTTTCCTGCGCCCATGGCCAAAATGACCGTTGCGGCGCCGGTGACGGCGTCGCCCCCCGCAAAGACGCCGGGACGGGTGGTGACGCCGGAGTCGTCGGTCACGATACCGCCGAATTTGGTGGTGTCAAGACCGGAGGTCGTGTTTTTGATAAGGGGATTGGGGGAAGTGCCGATGGCCATAATGACGCTGTCGAGGGGAATTTCAAAATCGCTTCCGTCGATCTGGATCGGTTTGCGTCTTCCGGATGCGTCGGGCTCGCCGAGACCCATCTTCACGCAGCGCATTCCGACGACCTCGCCGCGTTCGTTTCCGAGGATCTCGACCGGGTTTGTCAGAAGGCGGAACACGATGCCTTCCTCCCTGGCGTGGGCGATCTCTTCGGCTCTGGCGGGGAGCTCTTCTTCGCCGCGGCGGTAGACGATGCTGACCTCCTTTGCACCGAGACGCAGAGCGCAGCGGGCGGCGTCCATGGCGACGTTTCCGCCGCCGACAACGGCGACGCGCCCGGCGCGTTGGACCGGTGTGGAGGAGTCTTCGCGGTAGGCTTTCATAAGGTTGATGCGGGTCAGGAATTCGTTTGCGGAGCTGACGCCGTTGAGGTTTTCGCCGGGGATACCCATGAAGCGGGGAAGACCGGCGCCGGTGCCGATAAAGACGGCTTCAAAGCCGTCGGCAAAGAGCTCGTCGATTGAGAGAAGCCGTCCGATGACGGAATCGGTCATGATCTTCACGCCGAGCGCTTCAAGGGAGGCGATCTCGCGTCTGACTATGTCTTTGGGAAGTCTGAATTCGGGGATGCCGTAGACGAGCACGCCTCCGGCAACGTGGAGCGCTTCAAACACGGAAACCTCATAGCCGAGCTTCGCCAGGTCTCCGGCGCAGGTCAGTCCGGCGGGGCCGGAGCCCACGATTGCAACGCGGTGGCCGTTGGGTTCCGGGCGGGCGGGAGCGGCGGCGGAGCTTTCGCTGTGTCTGTCGGCGACAAAGCGCTCGACACGGCCTATGGCGACGGCTTCGCCCTTTATGCCGCGTGTGCAGAACGCCTCGCACTGGGACTCCTGGGGGCAGACGCGTCCGCAGACGGCGGGAAGGGAAGACGACGCGGCGATGACGGCGTAGGCTCCGTCAAAATCGCCCTCCGCGGCGCGGCAGAGAAACGACGGGATATCGATATGTACTGGGCAGCCCTTGACGCAGGGCTTGTTTTTGCAGTTGAGGCAGCGCCGGGCCTCGTCCTTTGCGATCTCCGCAGTGTAGCCGAGGGCGACCTCGCGAAAATTGTTTTTTCTTTCATCCGCCGCCTGGTGGGGCATCGGATTTTTAACGGGACTCATATTGGGCATGTTTTTTCCTCCGCTCATTTTCCGGCAAGCAGCTGACAGGTCTTTTCCCGCGCCGCGGCTTCGGCCGGACGGTACATTGCGCCGCGGCGCATCGCCTCGTCAAAATCGACCTGGTGTCCGTCAAATTCGGGGCCGTCGACACAGGCGAAAACGGTCTTTCCGCCCACGGAGAGACGGCAGCCGCCGCACATTCCGGTGCCGTCGATCATTATGGGGTTCATGCTGACGACGGTGTGGATGCCGAACTCGCGGGTCAGCGCGCAGACAAATTTCATCATGATGAGCGGTCCGATGGCGATGACCTCGTCGTACTGTTCGCCGGACTCGATAAGCGCTCTGAGCGCGTCGGTGACGAGTCCCTTTTCGCCCCAGCTTCCGTCGTCGCTCATCTTTTTCATGACGGCGGAAGCGGATTCAAACTCTTTTTCAAGAATGACGAGGTCTTTGGAGCGGAACCCGACGATGCTGTGAACGGTGCAGCCGCCCTTGGAAAGCTTTTTCGCCACCGGATAGGCGATGGCACAGCCGACGCCGCCGCCCACGACGGCAACGCGGCGCAGCCCCTCGGTCTGTGTGGGACGGCCCAGCGGCCCGGTAAAGTCGGGGATGCAGTCGCCGGCGTTCAGGGAGTTGAGAACCATCGTCGTTGCTCCGACGATCTGGAATATTATGGTCACAGTGCCGCGTTCGCGGTCGTAATCCGCAATGGTGAGTGGAATGCGTTCTCCGTCGGGAGCGGCCCGGAGAATGATGAACTGCCCCGGCTCGGCGTGTGCGGCGATGAGCGGAGCTTCGACGACCATCTTTGTGACGGTCGGATTCAGACTCTCCTTCTCGAGGATCTTATACATGGGAAGCCTCCCTTTAGTGAAATAATAAATTATTATAGCACTGCGATTTAGCTTTGTAAATTGGCAAATTTAACCGATAAAAGTGAAAACGCTATTTCTGCGCCCACATTTTTCGGTTAAGCACGCCGAGAAATCCGTCGGATTTTGCGCGGATGAGGCGTGTCACGGTTTGGCTGCGGCGTATGCGTATGGTTGTGGAGGGGGAGAGCTCGACGACGTCGCGTCCGTCGGATGAGAGGTAAATCGTGTTCCCTTCGCAGCGGATATTCCGAAGGTCCAGTTCCGAACCGCCGCTCAGAATGAAGGGGCGGTTCCGGAGAAGATGGGAACAGACGGGCGTGATGCACAGACAGTCGAGCGTTGGATCCAGCACGGGCCCTCCGGCGGACATGGAGTATCCGGTCGAGCCGGTGGGCGTGGCGATGACGAGGCCGTTTGCGCGGCAGACTTCCACAGGGACGCCGTTGCAGCAGAGTTCAATGTCCATGAGCCGGGTGATCGGCCCGTTGGTGAGGGAGGCTTCGTTCAAAGCGGTGATGCTGCGGACTGTTTCTTCGCTTCGTATCTCTATGTCGAGCATGACGCGGTCTTCGACGGTGTAATTGCCGGAGAGGACCTTGTCCACGAGCTCAAGCTCGTCGATGCCGATTTCGGAGAGGTACCCGACGGTTCCGAAGTTTACGCCCGTCATGGGGACGCCGTAAACCGCGGCGCGGCGCGCAGCGTCGATGACGGAGCCGTCCCCGCCGAGAACAAAGATTATATCCGCGCTGCCGAAAAGCCGGGCTTCGGGAAGAAAGCGGACGGATTTGTCACAAAGCCAGGGAAAAAATTCCTCCGTGTCTTCCGGTAAAAACACGGAAGAACTCCCGGCAAGGAGCCTTTTGAAAAGCTTCTTTGCCGGGGCTCCGGAAAGATCTTTTGTGGTGTTTGGGATTACTGCAATCCTGGGGAGCATTTATGTATTACCTCATTTCGGGGATGGCCGGATTTGTCTTTGCGGCGCAGTCGAATATATCGGCAAGGAGCTCCTGGGTCTTGAGCGCTTCGCGGACGCCGGCGCGGACAAGGCTTCCGTCGGGGTCGCCGTAGAACTCTTCAATCTGTATATCGTGGCTGTTGCCGTAGCAGCTCTTTGCGCTGACGGAGGGACGGGTGTCGCGTCCGCTTTCAAGAACTCTTCCGTCGTTGAAGACGGCGGTGGCAGAGTCGCGGACAAGCCGGATCTCGCAGTTTTCGCACTTCACCGTGACCGTGACGTCCCGGTCGAGGGAGTCGTTGATCGTGAACCAGAAAAGTCCCGTGGCGCCGTTCGCAAAGATAATAAAGCCTTCGGCCGTGTCTTCGACGCGGGCGCTGGTGAGTCCGTGGTGGGATGCGGTGGCTTTGACGGAGGCAACGTCGGAGCCGGAGAGCCAGCGGATGAGGTCGAGCGTGTGTATCGCCTGGTTTATAAGCACTCCGCCGCCGGCGGTGGAGTAGTCCGCTCTCCATTTCTGGGCGTAATACGGTTCGTCCCTGTGCCAGCACACAATGCCGGTCAGGGAGATGACGCGACCGGCTTCGCCGCTTTCGATCAGCTTTTTCGCGAAAACGCTGCCGGGGTTATAGCGGTTCTGGAAAATAACGCCGAGGCGCATGCCGGTTTTCTCGGAGACCGCGGCCATTTCGCGCGCCGCCGGGAGAAAGGCGTCCATCGGCTTTTCGCTCAGCGCCCAGAGGCCGTGTTCCATCGCGTATATGGCGGCTTTGGAGTGGAGATAGTGGGGAAGACAGATGTGAAGGGAATCCGGCTTTTCCTCTTCTATCATTTTGGCAAGATCGGTATAATAGCGGCAGCCGGCCTTTTCGCCTGCCGCTGCCGCGCGTTCCGGGACAATGTCGCACACGGAGACAAGCTCTGCGAGAGCGCTGTTCTGAAGAGCGTTGATGTGGTTTTTTGATATCACGCCGCAGCCGACGACGGCAGCCCTGTATTTTTTCATTGTGTTCGCCTGTCCTTTTATATCCAATATTGTTTCAGGGGGAGCCCCTCTCTTAATGATATCAGTTTCGGCAAATAATTTCAAGAGCAAAGACGTTTTTTTGCGAAAAAAGAAAAAACTGCCGCCTGGGTTTTCTGTTGAAAACCGGCGGCGGGAATGATATAATAAACTTGGATAATATTTGCAATACAGGGGGTACGGAGCCATATGAGCAAAAGTCAAAGCGTCAAAATCCGCTTTCTGGGGACGAGCCACGGGCTTCCCGAAAAGGACAGATTCTGTTCTTCGGCGATCGTTGAGAGCGGCGGAGAAAGGTATATGATCGATGCGGGCGCGCCAGTTGTCGCCCTTTGCGTGCGGGAGGGGATCGACCCCCAGTTCATCCGTGCGTGCTTTGTGACGCATATGCACGGGGACCATGCCAACGGGCTTTTGGAACTCGGCGATTATATAAACTATTTCCGAAACAGTGGACCGGCGCCGGCGTTCTTCCTTCCCGAGCAGGCGGGAGTCGATGCGATGACCGCATGGATAAAAGTCGTCGGCGGAGGTATCCGCCGGCTTCCGGAGATCCGGGTTTACGGGGCGGGGCAGGTGTTTTCGGAAGAAGGATTTTCTCTCGAGGCGCGTCCGTCGGATCACCTCAGGGGAAGGCCGGCGTATTCTTTTGCCGTCACGGCCGGCCAAAAGCGCATTTTGTTCTCCGGGGACATCAGCGGAGACATGACGGAGTTTCTTGCGCACGCCCTGAAAGAAAAGTGGGATGCGGTGGTTGTCGAAGCGGCGCACAACGACCTGGACGTTTCCGCGGAAAAGCTCCGCGGTCTGGACACGGGGCTTTTGATTGTGAATCATTTTTCACCGAAGAGAAACGGGGAAAAGTTTGAGATCCTGCGCAGCCGCGTTCCCTTTGCCTGTGAGCTTGCCCGGGACGGAAGCGTGTTTGAGCTTTGACGCGCCCGGGCATCAGCTCCGCACTTTGATTTCAAAGGCGCGGCTGTTGCAGAGAAGATGCCGGGTGTCGTCGGCTTTTTCCCGGTCGGTCTCCACGGTCAAAAGGCTTCCTCTTTCAAAAACGTCGGCGGTCGGCTTGTCTCCGTCGCGGGGGGACAGGAACAGCGTTTTATAGCTTCCGAGACGTATGCTTCCTGATTCCCAGGGGCCGTGGGGGTATTTTACCGGGGATATATCCGTGACCGTACAGCGGTAAAGGGGTATTCCGGCGCGCCGGAGCCGGCCGAGCGCGGCGCCGGCATGGTCCGGGCTTTCAAAGCCGGCGCTTATGGTTGTTTTCATAAACGTCATTGCACCTCTGTTTTTTGTTCGCGGGGGGATTCAGCGCTATTGTTTGCCTTTCCGGGCTTTGTTTTGCACAAAAAAAGGAGTCATATTATGGATATTCAGGTTGGAGACATTCTGGAGATGAAAAAGGAACACCCGTGCGGCTCGAAAAAATGGGAGGTTCTTCGCGTCGGAATGGACTTTCGTCTGAGATGCGCCGGCTGCGGACGGGAGCTTATACTTCCGCGGCGGAAAGCGGAGGCTTCCGTCAGGGCGGTCAGAAAGCCGGAGTGCAAAAACGGCTGAAATTTTACATTGTGTTTAGGAATATCGGCGTTTTGAAGTTTATAATCAAATATGATCAATAGAATCAGACAATGAGGGAGGAATTGCACATGGCAAACCGCAGAATGCTTATTGCCGAAGACGACGCAAATATACTTGAGCTTTTGAAGCTGTATATGACCAAAGAAGGGTTTGAGGTCGAAACTGCCTCAAACGGCGGAGAAGCGCTCGTAAAATTCCGCGTTGCAAAGCCCGACATCGTCCTTCTCGACATAATGATGCCCGGTCTGGACGGCTGGGAGGTGTGCCACAGCATCCGCAAGGAATCCACGGTGCCGATCATTATGCTGACCGCAAGAGGTGAAACTGCCGACAAGGTCACCGGGCTTGAGCTTGGCGCGGACGACTATATCGTCAAGCCCTTTGAGATGCCCGAGGTCGTCGCGCGGGTGAACGCCGTGCTCAGACGCTATATGCCCGCGGAGCCTAATGCGTCCAACGACAAGTGCATCGTTCTGGACAAGCTCGTCATAAACATGGACTCTTATCAGCTCATTGTCGACGGCCAGCCCATGGACATTCCGCCCAAGGAGATCGAGCTTCTCTTCTTCCTCGCAAAGAACGCCAACAGGGTCTATACAAGGGACCAGCTTCTCGATCAGGTTTGGGGATTTGAATACTTCGGCGACACACGCACCGTCGACGTCCACGTAAAGCGCCTCAGAGAGAAGCTCAAGAACGTGAGCGACAAATGGACGCTGAAGACCGTCTGGGGCGTCGGATATAAATTTGAACTCAAGGAATGATATTTTTCGGATGACCTCGGAAGAGTGGGGGAGATTTCGCCAATGAGCAGGCTTGCACTGCGGAATTTTATGATAACCGCGCTGACGACGCTTATCAGCATTGCGGTGTTCATGTCGCTGCTTCTGGGACAGCTGTACATATACTCCGTGGACGACCAGTTCAAAAATCTTGAGTACGACTGTCTGAGCGTCTCTTACATGGCCCTGACATGGATAACGGAGTCGTACCGCCTGGATACGACGGCGCTGAGTCAGGTGCTCACGGCGCAGTCGGAGCTCAAAGACACGCACACGATGATCGTGGATACGGCGGGAAACGTGCTTTTGTCCGTCGATTCGGAGAAAACGGAGAAGGACTGCGGAGTTCTTCCGGAAAGCATCGTGGAGCGTATTAAGAAGGGCGAACAGATAAAGGACATCGGGACCCTTGACGGGTGGTTTGAAAACAAGCTTCTGAGCGTTGCGATGCCCGTCTGCGACAGCGCCGGAAACGTCCGGGCGGCGGTTGTGATATCCGCCCTTCCGGAGTCGATTCCGACTCTGTTTTCGTCTTTTGCAAAGACGATAATGTATATTACCATCTTCGTGCTTATGCTGAGCTTTGCGATGGTGTATTTTATCTCACAGCGGCTGACCGACCCCCTGAAGTCCATGGCTTCGGCGGCAAAAAAGTTTGGAAAAGGCGATTTTTCCGCAAGAGTAAAGGTCTGTGGAAACGACGAGATTGCGGATCTTGCCGCATCGTTCAACTACATGGCCGACTCCATGGAGCAGCTTGAAAAGCTCAGAAGCGAGTTTGTGGCGAACGTGTCCCACGAGCTCAAGACCCCGATGACGACCATCGCAGGGTTCATCGACGGGATACTGGACGGAACGATACCGCCCGAGAGGCGCGACCACTATCTTAAGATCGTTTCCGAGGAAATACACAGACTTTCGAGGATCGTGACGCGGCTTCTCCTTGCGACAAGGATGCAGTCCGGAGCGAAAGACCTCAACATGGCTCCGGTCGACGTGTGTTCGGTCATAAGCTCCGTGCTTGTGGGCGCCGAGCAGGCGATAGAGGGGAGAAACCTCAGCGTAGAGGTGGATTTTCCCGAAGACAGGGTCTTTGTGCTGGGCGACCGCGACGCGCTGACCCAGGTGGTTTCGAACCTTGTGGACAACGCCGTGAAGTACAATTGCGACGGCGGACATCTTGCCGTGACTGTGGCGCGCCACGGGGAGAAGGTGTACGTCACGGTGTTCAACACCGGAACCGGCATAAAAGAAGAGGATCTTCCATATATTTTTGAACGCTTTTACAAAGCCGACCGCTCCCGCGGAATGGACAAGCAGAGCACGGGTCTCGGACTCTATCTGGTCAGGTCCATACTTAAAAACTTCCGGCAGGAGATAACGGCAGAGAGCAGCTACGGCGAATGGGTCAGATTTACGTTCACGCTTGACCCGGCAAAGCCTCCGGAGTTTCCGGAGCAGAGAAAAATAGGTACACATCAATGACGGACAACAATAACCTTGAAAAAGCATACCCTACGAAGCCGGACTACGACAGGCTTGTGTTCGGCCCGGCGGTTCCGGCCTCCAAATATTCCGGGGACGACCCGGAAAAGCGCCGTCAAAGCGAGCCGAACGACATAAAGCTGCTTGCAATTGTGGCGGCGGTGCTGCTGGTGCTCATCTCCGGCTCTTTCATCATCATAACCAACGGCATACTTATCAGGCACAACGGGAAGTTTTCTTTCCTGCTGCGCCAGAAAGACGAGAGCGACTATTTCAAACCGTCCGTGACGGCTTCGCCGGTTGTCACGGACAACGGCATCGATATCGACCTGAGCGATCCTCCGGGTCTTGGCACTGCGGAGGTGGAAAACCCGGGAGTGCTTTCCACCGCGGAGATCGCGGAAAAGGTCGCGCCTTCGGTCGTTGCGATACTGTCGTCGGGGGTTGACGGCCAGTCGATCGTCTCCGGTGTGATACTCACGGAGAACGGCTTCATAGTCACATCGGCCTCCGCGGTAAAATGGGCAAGCGGGCTGACCGTTGTTGTCGATTCGGGAGAACGCTTTGAAGCGGAGCTTGTGGGCATGAACCTCGGCGCGGACCTTGCGGTGATAAAAATCAGCGCCGCCGGTCTTGATTCCGCGGTGTTCGGAAACTCCGACGCGGTGATGGTTGGAGACAAGCTCGTCGCGATCGGAACGCCCTACAATCTGACGCTCATGGGCACGACGACTTCCGGCATCGTTTCCGCTCTGAACCGGAACATAATTCACGGCGGCAGCACCATGTCGCTTATACAGAGCGACATCACCGTAAGCGGAGGATTTGCGGGAGGACCGATCATCAATGTCTACGGGCAGGTCGTCGGGATTATCACCTGCGCCGTTGGCGGGGATTACGACGGGTTCAGCTTTGCGATACCGATGAACAGCGCAAAAACGATCATTGAAAACATCGTGAACAGCGCGTCGGAATCCACAGCGTACAGTTCGGGGGCCTGCCTTGGCATCGACGCGTTCTTCCTGAGCCGCAAGCTTGCCGCGGCAAGCAATCTGCCTGTCGGGCTTTGCGTCACTGGCGTTTACGAGGGCAGCAGCGCATATGCCGAGGGACTCCGCGCAGGCGACGTCATTACGGAGATCGACGGGGTCAGGCTTACGGACCTTTTGGCTTACAACACGATCAAAGAGAGCCACAGCGTCGGAGACATTGTTGAATTGACGGTTTACAGGGACGGGGATCGCTTTGACGACGAGGAAGGCGAATACCTCGAGTTAGCCGTTTATTTCATAGATTCCAGCCAGATGACAGAGAAAAAACAAGTCAACTAAGAAACGGAAAGGAACCACACTCATGTATGAGGACAAAATCTGCGGCGAGATCAGCGTGATCGACTTTTCCAAAATCGAACAGGCAGGGGCTTCCGGAAATCCGGAATTGTATCGGAACAACGATTGGATGGTGCTCGGACCCTTCGTTATGAAGACCGAGGGCGCCTTTGAGACGGAATACCTTTACAGAAGAGATCTTATTCTTGCCCCGGATTATCTTGAAAACGACGGCGGTGAAAGCGGCATTGCCCCCTACATCGGGCTTAAATGCCGGAACAGCTATCTGGGAGAAAAGGAACCCGTCTGGAAACAGGGGATGAACAAGTGGGGAGCGCTCCGGTTCGACCCGGACGACGGGGATTCCTCCTGCGACGAAGCGCTCTTTATGACCGAGCAGAGAAACTGCGTCTTCTATGCCGCGGTGTACGTCCGCTGCAGCGGACGTAAGCGCGCGGTGGTGTGCTACGAAAACTCCGGCTGCCGGCTTTTCCTGAACGGCAGACTCGTCTCCGATACGCCCTACGGAAGAGTGAAGGGTGTTCCCACAATGGGAAACCTTGTCCCCGTCACTTTTGAGGACGGTCTGAACCTTTTGCTGTTCAAGCTCCGTCCGGGATATATCTGCGACACGGTCGACCTGTCCATGTCGAACTGCTCGATCTGGCCCGTTGCGGCGACTTCCGGCCCGCTCTGCCTCACATATCCGGTGACGACCAGAGTGTTTACGCGCAGGGACGGCGCGCCCAAACAGATATTCCCCTGTTTTGCGGCGGCTTACGCCGACGTGGACGGAGGAAGCGTTGAAATTGACGGGTGGCAGAAGATTGAACTCGGCGCCATGAAGGCCGGAGAGTGCCGCCTTGTCAGAGCGGAGCTTGACGCGTCGGCGGCCGGAGAGGTGAGCGCGCCGGTCGGCATTGCTGCCGCCGGATGCGAAAAGGCGGAAAGCGTTTTCAGCGTGAAAAGCTTCGGAGCGCCGAAATTCGACGGCACTGCAATTGCGACGACCAGTTTCCACTTTGACACGACCTATCACCAGGAACAGCGCGTCTATGCGATGGGCGCGATATACATCCTCCGCGAGATCCTGGGCGAGATGCGCCGCGACGACCGCTTTAAGGCGATCATCTCCGAAATCGACTATCTCCACCCCTATTACAGCATCTATCCCCATGACCGCGATTTTCTGAAGGAAAAATTTGTGGACGGGCACGCAGAGTCCGACTGTTTCTACAATCAGCCCAACGAGATGACGTCCTCGCCGGAGGGCCTTGTCAGAAACCTCGTTTACGGCCAGCTCTATCACAGGGACGTTCTGGGCAGGATCTGCGACGTATACAGCCCGGGAGACGTTTTCGGCCACTTCAATCAGATGTCCCAGCTTTCCGCAAAGGGCGGCTGCGGCGGAATATCCTGGTCAAAGCACATCTTCGGTTTCAGTCCCGCGTTCCGCCACGTTTCTCCCGACGGAACATCGCTCATACACCGCCGCGGGTGCGTCGGAATAGGCGAGGCGGAGAGGCTTGGCCTTTCCGTGGGCGAAGAGGGCGGCTCCTGCCTTCCCACCGTTCCGGGATACCCGGTGGACGGAGACCTTTCCTGGTTGGATGAGACGGTGCCCATGGGAAAATACGCGATTCCCAGCGAGCTCCACGGCGCGTTCGGCAGGGACGAAGAGCGGATCATGGCTTCCGGTGCGCCCTCCCCGTTTGCCGCCACAAGCCGTGACATGTCCCTCTACCACGCGGGCACGGCCCTCACCCGTTCGGAGATCAAACAGGCAAACCGCCTTGCGGAAAATCTGCTGATCTCGGCGGAAAAATTTGCCTCGGCCGCGGCGCTTCTCGGCGCAAAGTACCCGGAAAAGGCGCTGGACAAGGCCTGGCGCCAGCTTCTCTGCGGCCAGCACCACGACTCCATTACGGGAACAAACAACGAAGTTTCATTTGTCGACCTCATGATCGAATACCGCGAGGCGGTGGAGCTTGCCGCAGACATTCTGTCGCGGGCGGCGGGATACATCGCGTCGGGCGTTGTTTCGGCGGAGGACGAGGTTCCCGTGGTCGTCTTCAACCCTCACACCTGGGACAGAACAGAGGCCGTTTCCGTTCGCCTTTCGCTGGACAAAAAGCCGGAAAGCTATGTGCTGACGGATCCGAAAGAGGAGACCGTGCGCTTCCGCGTCGTCTCGTGCGAAGAAAAGGACGGCAGATACGAGGCGGTTATTGAGTTTACACCCAAAGCCGCGGCGTTCGGATACTCGGTCTACGCCCTGCGCACCGAAGAAAAGCTGGGTCTGCCGGGAGGGCTGGAGCTTCCGGGCTCCTCGGTCAGCGCTCCGGCCCAAACCGGGCGCGACACGGTCATCGAAAACGAGTTCTTCCGCATCGAGGTCGATCCGGCTCTGGGCGGAGGCATCGTTTCCCTTTACGACAAGGAAGAGGGCAGGGAGCTTATTGACGCCGGCGGGGACGGCCCGGCCAACCGCGTTATCGCCCTCAAGGAGACCCACGACCGGATGGAGGCTCAGCACGAGTTCTACACCACGGGTCACAGACTTGAATCCGAACGGTACTCCGCTTCCGTTGAAAGCGAAAAGTGCGCCGATTACCAGAAGCTGACCGTCAGATACGGACTCGGAAACGTCAGTCCGGTCACCCAGGAGATCACGCTCCGCTCCGGCTCCAGACGCATCGATTTTGTCACGCGCTGCGACGATTACCGCGACGAGGACGATCTCTTCTGCGTCACGTTCCCGACCACGCTCAGGGGTGCGCGTCCGGTCTTTGACGACCGTTTTGCGCCGCAGGTCAGGAACGAAAGCCTCAGAAGCCTCGATTTCCGCACCCACCAGTACGCAATGTTCTCCCACTGCGCGGTCTACGCCGCGAACCAGTGGATGGACTACGGCCCCAGCGTCACCGTCCGCTTCGGCTCCGGGAAAAAGAAGTCTTCCGTCAACCTGGGCATGACCCAGATCATCCGCGCAGACGGAAAAGGTTACGACGGGACGGTGGACAGCCTCCTCTTTGCGCTGACCAAAAAGGCCGTGCCCTGCACCGTGTTCCCGGATGTAAAACAGCCGTGCAGCGGTTCGCAGATCGTCCACTTTAACGAAGACCTTTACAGCGACACAAGAATCGTTCTCGCCGTTGAGGGCGACGGAAACGAATACGCCGCAAAGCTCATGGGTGGTCTCGACGCTTCCGTGAAAGCGGAGTTTGAGAAGAAGCTTTCCGACAGGGGCTGCGCCGTGCTCTTTGCGCGTGACAGCGACAATATATGGTCAAAGCCCATCGACGTGTTCCTCGTTTTGGCGTCGTCGGCGGAAAAGCTTTCAAAATTCGTTTCAAAGATCGAAAAAATGTGCGCCGCAGGCCGCTTTATCGACCTTCCCTGCGTCGCGGCGGAGGTTCCCGGCGTGGCGGATGACTACGGCGTCGCGCTTCTGAACACCGGCAACATTGCGTGCAGCGTTGAAAAAGGCGGCATGCTGAACATGATGCTCTTCCACACCGCGGAGTTTTACGGAAATATCGGAAAGGCCAACTGCGGTTCAAAGCTCGTCCCCGAGAGAAAGAGCCACGTGTTCAAATACAGCCTGCTGCCGCACAAAGAGAGCTACCGCGAGGCGGAGCTTTACCGCAGAGCGCTTGAGCTCAACGACCCGCTCTTTGCCGTCGTTCCGGCGGAAAAGAGGGCTCTCGGACTTCCTGCGGAAATGAGCTTCCTCCGCACGGAGGGCTCCGGCATCGTCACGGCCGTAAAGGCCGGAGGAATGCCCATGGCCTCCATGAAGGGAAATATCGGCGGCATAGAGGAGCGCGGAATTACCGTCCGCTGCTTTGAACCCGACGGCATGGCCTCCGAAACGAAGATCACCGCGGGATTTGGCGTTCTCGGCGCGGTGCGCACAAACCTTCTGGAAGAGGGAGGCGAGCCCGTCGTGATCGAAAACGGAGAGATCAGACTCAGCCTTACTCCGCACACCATAGAGACTCTGCGCCTGACTCCGGAGGCGCTTGCCGAACCGAACGGAACGGTCATCGGCGCGGAGCGGGAGATCACCGAGCCGACCTATATCCGCACGTGGGAGCACGACCTCGGCTCTATGGCGATGGGATACCTCTCGGTCGCGGCGGTTATAAGCCGCAATCCCACGGAGCCCGACGGACTGCACATCTGCACCGAAGTCTCCGTTGCAAACAACTACACCGACATTGAAGCTTCCGGAACTCTCCGTCTCGAGCTTCCCGAGGGATGGAGCGCGTCCGCAGAGAGCTTTGAGTACAGCCTTGCGCCCGGCGCGCACGTTTTATTCCCGGTCACGTTCACAAAGCCCTCTGAGGACGCAAAGGGCGTTGTCAGACTTGTTTACGAGCGCGACGGTCAGGTGTTCTCCGACGTGTTTGAAGTCGGATATTTTGACCCGGAATTCAAGCTTTCCCTCAGCGACGGCGTTCTCAAGGCGACGGTCTGGAACCACACCTCCCAGAAACTCAGCGGCGAACTGCTCATGGCCTCGCCGATCGAGACCTGGGGCGATATGGACGGCATGAACCCCTTCGGAAAGGCGAAGATATCCCCGCTCTGCACGCCTGTTGAGATCGAAGCCGGCGGAATGAAGGAGTATGTGTACGAGGTGAGCGGAGATCCGAATCTTTCCTGGTATGCGGTCGGAAAGCTCTGCGTCAACGGGCGCATTCAGTTCTCCGGAGTTGAAAAGAAGGGGCCGAGGCACTGCGTTTGGGCCCACCTCCTGATCGACGACATATACGCCGACGGCGGTTCGCTCAAAAAGCTTCTGGAGCTTTGAGCCTTTTATAAAACCGTGGAACAGTAAAAATATCCCGCAGTTTCAGCGAAACTGCGGGATATTTTCTGTGTTTGAAAAATTGAATCAGGCGTTTTCAAGCAGGTTTACAAGCAGCCGCGCCGCGTAGGGCACGGAGTCCGCCCGGTCGAGAAGAGCGAAAGCGCTGAGCGTGAGCGCTCCGGCGCCGAGGCGATAGGTTCCGAGCTTGAACCCTCCGATATACCCTCGGTCGTTGGGATATCCCGTGGAAAATGCAATTGCGTCGGTCTCGTCGGGCTCCGGAAGGGTGGAAAGCGAAAAGGTCTTTTCATACCACGATATACCCACGTGGTCGGGGATGTACATGTGGGTAAAAGACGGGAGATCGGCTTTCACCGCGTTTTCTGCGGGAATTCCGCAGGCGTGGAAGGACGCGCTGCCGCAGGCGTTTCCGTCAATGAGAAGCCAGCCATCGTTCAGCGGATAAAGCTTTTTTGATCCATTTTCCTGACGTTCCTTTTTGAACGGTGAATATATGGGAGTGTTGTTCCGCCGGAAAGCTCTTAGCGCCGTACTTGTTTTTGCAAAAAGCGTTTTTTTCAGGTTTCGTGCCAGCCCTTTGAGTTTGGATCGTGGCAGAAAGCGTAGAGCTCTTTGCCCCCGCGGGCAAGGTACGCCCTGTAAAGCTCGGCTTTTCTTTCGGGAGTATACTCGTAGCCCCAGAGCTGGTTTATTTTGTCGAAATCCTCAAACGTCTCGTCGGGAAGACAGACAAAGCTTCGGTAAGGAAGGTCGGCTTCGACGGTGCCGTTGGATGAAATATAGTACTCCTTCGCGTGGCGCAGGATCGCGGCGTTGGCTTCCTTTTCCTTTTCGAGGTCGAGATCGAAGAAGATCTGCGTGTTGGAAAAGAGCGCGGCGTCCGCGCGGGCAAGGTCATAGAATGCGGCGGAGCATCCGTGGTGTCCGTGATGCGCCACCTGGAGTATGTCGCACTTGAGAAGCGGCCCCCAGCGCCGCTCCATGATCGCGCTTTCGGTGCGGCTTGCATCGCCGCAGAAGAGGACGCGGGTGCCCTCGGCCTCCATCATCATGACGGTGGAGGTGTTGTTGAAGTCGTCGTCGTCGGTGGGAAAGACGTCCTCGTGCGTGCAAAGCACGGTGAAATTGAGGTTGCGAACGGCAAAGCGCTGGCCTGTGTGGAGCTTTACCTTTTTTATGCCGGGAAGTTCGGAGAGCTGTTTTTCAATGTTTATGATGAAGAGATTGCCGCCGCACTTTTTCCAGCCTGCGCCTTCGGGCGGGAATGCCTCCGGAAAATTGTAGTAGACCGCCTCGATCTCGCAGTCGTCCGTGTTGTAGCGGAGAAAGTCCGAAAATTTGCTGACATGGTCGGAGTGGGCGTGAGTCAGATACCAGCCGGCTATGCGGATTTTTTCGCCCTTTGGGGTGCGTTCCCGGAGAAAGCGGTGTATCCGGTCGTTGTCGTTCATCTGGTAATAGTGGCCGCTGTCGACGATGAAAAAGCTTCCGTCACAGCAGCGGACGATAAAACACATCCCGCAGTCGATGAGAGTGTGGTCGACCTCGTGCTGCCACAGGGTTGTCCGCGCCGTGCGGGGGCAGGGGTCGGAGGCTTTTGTCCCCGCGGTAAAAGGATCGGCGATGACGCGGAGCTCGTCTTCAAAGCTGTTCATGCAGAGGGTCAGCTCCCCGCGGCGAAAGCAGGCAAAAATGCTTTTGGGGATCTCGTAAAGGTCGAAAAGCTCAAAGCCGCTTTCGGAGAGCCTTTCGGCGTAAGCCCTTGTCTCTTCGGGACTTATTCCGGAAAAGATGAGCATATGCGCGCCGTTGGAGCAGGGGTATTCCTTCGGCAGGTCGGCGCAGGGGGGGAGCGGAACTGTATCAAAAATCTTGTTCATGGCAGATCTGTCCTTCCGGGTATTTCCGGAGGTATTATATCATCGGAGAACGCGCCGTGTCAATGACGGAAATCAAAAAAGACCGCGCCCGGCATTGCTTCCTTACGGGCGCGGTCAAGGGAGGGAAGGAGCCTATCTTCCCGGGCAGTTGTCGGGCGGAAAGAATTCGCCCGTCGGAAAGTGGAACTGGGCGAACATTTCACAGGCGTCGCCCTCTGCGCTGGCGGGGCACTCTTTTTCGGGAATGCAGTAGTCGAAGGTGGGGATGAGGATCTGGGTCGAACGCTCGAGACGGATTATTGAGAACTGGCCGAGAGTCACATAGAGTCTGCGGTTTCCGTCGCCGGAAGTAAGCTGGCTGCTGAAGCATTCGGAGATCCGCGGCGGAATATCGCAAACGCCCGTGCCGCAGTCGCAGCCGCGGAAGCCTTCGCAGGCGTCGACGGTCTTTGCGGAGAGCACCACGGGGTCCACAAGTTCGACTGTGGCGGTGGGAAGGTTTGTGGCGGGGCGAAGCTGTGAGTCGGCGCCGCCGTCGGTCATGCGGGAAGAAAAGCTCTTCGACATTCCCTCGCTTCCGAAAAGTATCGCGCGCTTGTCGTAGACGGTGAGGCCTTCGATCTCAACGGGGCGTCCGAGGCCGCACTGGGCGTCGGCGGTCACGCGGTAGAAAATCCTTGCGTCGATCGTGTAAAATCCGCTGTTGAAGGGCACGGGTTCCACATCGACATATGTCCAGAGTACGGAGGCGGTCTTGGCTTTGACGCTTACGGCGTGGTCGATGACGTTCTGCCCTTCCGATGTAAGATAGCAGCGGAGATCTTCAAGGCAGTCCTGACTGCGGCAGGAATCATAGACTTTTGTGGTGCTGATGCACACGGCCTCTTTTTCGCCGGCCGGTTTTGTTTCAGGCAAATGTATTACCCCCTTGCATAGAGTGTTTCGGTGAGCGCAGCGCTCAATAACATTCTATGCCGGGGGTAATTTCTTGTGCCTGGATTTTGTCAGCCGACTGTGACGGAAAGCTCGTTTTCCGTCACGTTGGCCGGAACAATTCGTATTTTTCCGGGAGAAAACCGCCCTTTCAGTGCCAGGGTGTTGCACCTGTGCTGTCCCGCCATCACGGAAAGCCTGGAGGGGTGAACGCCGAGGGTGACGGTTTTGCCGCGGACTTCGAGCTTTTCGAGCTTTGAAATGGCAAGGTTCAAAAAATACCTTGACCATGTGAGCTCTCCGAGAGCGGGGTGGTATGCTCCGGCAGCGGCGGCTCCGCCGGAAAGCTCGTCCGTGGGGTTGAGCCCGAGACGTATCACGGGGATGTTCTTTTCGGTGAATATCGGAAGCACCCCGGCGCAGAGGCTGACGGCGTCGCCGACGGAAAGGGGGACGTATTCACCGCGGAGCATCATGTCGTAAAGCGCGGTCCCGCGAAGCACGACGACGGGATATAACCGCACTCCGTCGGGAGAGAGCGCGGCGGCGCGGCGGCAGCTTTCGGCGGCGGATTGGGGAGTGTCGCCGGGAAGCCCGAACATAAGCTGGAGAATAAGCTTCAGCCCGGAGGCCCTGATAAGGCGGGAGGCGTTTTCGACGTCGGCGGCAAGATGGCCGCGGTTCGCCTTTGCCAGAACCGCGTCGTTCAGAGACTGGGCTCCGAGCTCGACTGTTTCAACTCCGTGGGACGAGAGCAGATTCAGAATTTCGGCGCTGACGGCGTCGGGACGGGTTGAAACGCGTATGCGCGAAACTGCGCCGGACGAAAGAAACGGCGCGGCGGCTTCGAGATAGGCCTTCTGATCCTCAAGAGGAAGACAGGTAAAGCTTCCGCCGTAAAAGGCAAGTTCCGCGGAAGCGGAAAGCTTTCCGACCGCGGAACCGATTATTTCGCTGACTTCCTCCGGGGACGGAGGGGACATATGGCCGGATATCCTTCGCTGGTCGCAGAAGACACAGTCGTGGGGACAGCCGGCGTGGGGAATGAACACGGGGATCACACTGTTTTTTGGCATATTTTCCGAGATTGTTTTTTTCGGCTCAGAGTTCGCCCATGAGCTCAAGGGCGGCTTTGGCCGCGTTTTGTTCTGCTTCCTTCTTGCTTTTTCCCGTTCCCCGGGTGAGGGGGTTTGAGTTCAGGTAGAGCGTCGCCGTAAAGGTCTTGTCGTGCTCCGGGCCGGACGCATCGGTGACCTTGTAACAGATAAGCTCCTGTTTGTTCTTTTGGACAATCTCCTGCAGCGCGGTTTTGTAATCGCAGAGCGTGTGCTTTTTGATCGCTTCGGCGGAGCCGGACTCAAAGTAGGGCGTGAGAAATTTTCGCACGGGCTCAAGTCCGCCGTCGAGATACATCGCACCGAGAACAGCCTCCATTGCGTCGGCCAGAACGGACGGACGCCCTCTTCCGCCGGAACGCTCCTCTCCGTGACCGAGAAGAAGACAGTCTCCCAGGCCGATGTCCGTCGCCACTTTGTAAAGCGCGCCCTCGCAAACCAGAGAAGCACGGAGCTTGGTCAGATCGCCTTCGGCAAATCTGGAAAAGTTGCCGTATAGATACTCTGCGGCAAGCATATTCAAAACGGAATCGCCGAGGAACTCAAGCCTTTCGTTGCAGACGACGTCCCTTCCGTGGGCTTCGTTTGCGTAAGAGCTGTGGGTCAGCGCCGTTTGAACGAGCTGCTCGTCCTTGAAAATATAGCCCGTATCCGGAAATCTGACTTTTTCCATGGGTGTTCAGATCTGGCTGGAGATGAACTGGACGGCGTCGCCGACGGTCTCAATGCCGGCAAGAGCGTCTTCGCTGATCTCGCCGATCTCAAATTCTTCTTCAAGAGCCATGATGACTTCGACCATGTCGAGAGAGTCGGCGCTCAGATCTTCGCGGAAGGATGTCTCAAGGGTCACCTGGGACTCGTCAAGACCGAACTTGTCGCATATGATAGCTCTGATTTTTTCAAATACCATTTTTTCTGCACTCCTTATTTGATATATAATATATTTTATGCTTTGCAATGCTCTGGAACAGACGGATATGATACAGGCTTTTGGGGCGGTTGTCAATTGGCTTATTGCACAAAAGCTCACTCTGCGATTTTCATCGAGCCGATGTTTGCGGTGATGTCTGAAATGATATTGCCTTCGGCGTAAAGCTTTGCCTGGCGTATTGCGTTTTTGAGGGTGTAGGCGTTGGCGGAGCCGTGGGCCTTTATGACCGGCGCGGAAATCCCGACGAGGGGAGAACCGCCGACTTCCTTGTAGTCCATGAGCTTTTTGAGCTCATAGATCTTTTTCTTTACCAGGAGCGCGCCGATTTTGGTTATGAAATCGGACTTGAGCTTTGCTTTCAGCTCCGAGGCGAAGAACAGGCCGACGCCCTCCATTGCCTTGAGCATGACATTGCCGGAAAAACCGTCGGCGACGATGACGTCGGCCGCGTCGGCGGGAACATAGCGCGCCTCCACGTTTCCGACAAAGTTGAGGCCGGAGGCTTCTTTCAAAAGCGCGTGAGCCGCAAGGCGGAGATCGTCGCCCTTGGTCTCCTCCGCGCCGATGTTCAGAAGTCCGACGCGGGGACGGTCTTTTTTGAATACCGAGCGGGCGTAGATCGAACCCATATAGCCGAACTGGAGGAGGTATTCGGGCGTGCATTCGACGTTTGCGCCGCTGTCCATGAGGATGACCCCGCCGTTCAGGGGGAGGATCGTTCCGATCGCGGCGCGGCGTATGCCGCGGATGCGGCTGACATAGAGCGTCGCCGCGGTGATGGCGGCGCCGGTGTTGCCCGCGGTGACTGCGGCGTCGCCCTTTCCCTGGCGCAGAAGCTTCATTGCCGCAACCATGGAACAGTTTTTGTTTGCGCTCCGGACGGAAGTGGGATCGTCTTCCATGGTGATAAACGCGGGGACATCGACGATCTCCGCGTCAATTCCGGAGGCTTCGACCACGGGAGAAATAAGTTTTGCGTCGCCGACGAGTGTAACGTCGACACCGTACTCTCTGACGGCGTCAAGCGCGCCGGAGACAAGCTCGGCACAGCCCTTGTCGCTGCCCATTGTGTCAACAATTATTCTCATTTTTGAGGATCACCGCTCTCTTGTTGGATTTATCTGTTTTTTGTTTGTGAATTTATGCGTCTTCGGAAGGCGTGCCTTCTTCGGTGGGCTTTGAGCGTCCGCGGGGTTTGTACTCCCTGCTGTAATCGCAGCCTTCGCGGGCGCAGCGGATGCATTTTTCTTCCTTTGTGTATCTCCGGAAGAGGGTGCCGCCGCATTTGGGACAGAGCTCGGCCAGTGGCACGTCCCAGGTCATATATCCGCAGTCGTTCCTGTTTTCACAGGCAAAAAACTTGTTGTTCTTCTTTGAACGCAGCTCAAGCATTTTTCCGCCGCAGCGGGGGCAGAAGCCCGGAGTTTCCTTGGAAATGGGCTTTGTGAACTTGCACTCCGGATATCCGGGACAGGCGAGGAATTTTCCGAAACGTCCCGATTTTACCACGAGATTGCGTCCGCAGATGTCGCAGGTCTGGTCGCTTACGGTTTCGGGAACCTTGAGCTTTACGCCGTCAAGCTCCTTTTCGGCCTGGGCAAGCTCTTCGGCAAAGCCCTTGTACATATCTCCGACGACGGCGTGCCAGTCCGCCTGACCGTGCTCCACCGCGTCGAGGGACTCTTCCATGTGGGCGGTGAAGTCCACGTTTATGATGTCGGTAAAGCGTTCGACCATGAGCGTGTTGACGATTTCGCCGAGCGGCGTGGGCTTGAGCGCGCGCCCTTCGTGCTCGACGTATTCGCGGTCGAGAATGGTGCTGACCGTGGGCGCGTAGGTGGAGGGGCGGCCGATATTCTTTTCTTCCATTGCGCGGATGAGGGAGGCCTCGTTGTAGCGCGCGGGGGGCTGGGTGAATTTCTGGGCGGTGTTCACGCCGCGGTTGAGAAGCTTTTCTCCGTCGGACATCGGGGGAAGGGTTGTGTCGTTTTCGCTTTCGGCGTCGGAGCTTTCAACATAGAGTATACTGTACCCCGGGAATTTCAGGGTCTTTCCGTTGGCCCGGAAGAGCCATCCGCCGCAGTGTATGTCCGCCGCAACGGTGTCATAGAGGGCGGAGGTCATCTGACAGGCGATGAAACGGTCCCAGATGAGCTTGTAAAGCCTGTAATGGTCGCTGTCCAAAGAGTCGCGGAGGGATTCGGGAGTCAGCTCAACGTGCGTCGGACGTATCGCCTCGTGGGCGTCCTGGGCGCTGGCTTTTGTCTTGTACACGCGCGGCGCGGCGGGGAGATAGTCGCTTCCGTAATTTTCGGAAATATAGTTCCTCGCCTCTGCGACGATGTCTTCGGAAAGGCGCTGGGAGTCGGTTCTCATATAGGTTATAAGACCCGTCAGCCCAAGCTCCGGAACGTTCATGCCTTCGTAAAGATTCTGAGCGATCTTCATGGTCTTTTTCGCGCTGAACATGAGCTTTCTGGAAGCCTCCTGCTGGAGCGAAGAAGTTATGAAGGGGGGCGCGGGATTTTGCTGGCGGACTTTTTTGTGGAGCGATGCGAGAACCGGCACCGCGCCGCGGACGGCTTCCTCAACGGTCCGGCTCTCTTCGGCGTTTTTGGGAACGAACTTCGTTCCGTCCTCATATCCGATGAGCCTTGCCGGAAATTCGCGCTCCGGCAGCGCGGCGGAAGCCGTTTTCAGCTCGACGGTCCAGTATTCTTCCGGGACAAAGGCCCGGATCTCGTTCTCGCGGTCCACGACGAGCCTTGTGACGACGGACTGGACGCGCCCCGCAGAAAGTCCCTTGCGGATCTTTTTCCAGAGGAGCGGGCTCAGCTTGTAGCCGACGATGCGGTCAAGAACGCGCCGCGCCTGATAGGCGTTGACGAGGTCGATGTCGATCTCGCGGACGTTTTTGATGCCCTCGACGACGGCCTTTTTGGTAATCTCGTTGAAGGTAACGCGGTTTTTTGCCGTCGGGTCAAGCCCCAGAAGCTTTGCCAGATGCCATGAGATCGCCTCGCCTTCGCGGTCGGGGTCGGTGGCAAGGTATACCTGGTCGGCTTTTGCCACATGGCTTTTTATCTCTTTTATGGTTTTGTCTTTGCCTTTTATATTTATATATTTCGGCTCAAAGTTGTTTTCAACGTCGACTCCGAAAGTGCTCTTCGGAAGATCACGAAGATGTCCTGTGGAGGCAATGACGTCATAACCCCGGCCAAGGTACTTTTTGATGCTCTTGGCCTTGGTTGGGGATTCCACGATTACAACCTTAGTCACTGTTTTTTTCGTCCTTTATCAGTTTTTTTTCAATCCGAAAACATTTCCGGGCATTGCCGTTACGGCGCCGCCGAGCTCGAGAATCGTCAGAGCCGCTCCGATCTCGTCGGAGGGAAGCCCGGAAGCTTTGATAATGTCGTCGAGGTACATGAATCCGTTTTTCAAAAGCGAAAGGATGCGGTCTTCGGCGGAACCGCCGGATTGGGAAGTTCCGTCCTCCGCGGGATGGTAAAGGTCAAGCTTTCCGCCGGAAGGCGCATAGGGGTCGCCGGCGGGGGCGGGAGCGACGGGCCGCAGGGACATCTGCGCGCCGTATATCGGGAGCAGGTCTTCAAGTATATCGGCAGCGCCCGTGACAAGCTTTGCGCCCTGTTTGATAAGTCTGTTGCCCCCGGCCGAGCCGGGGCTGTCGATGTTGCCGGGAACGGCGTAAACGTCGCGCCCCTGGGCGAGAGCCAGGTCGGCCGTGATGAGCGCGCCGCTTTTCTCCGGCGCTTCAGCGACGAGAACTCCGTTTGAAAGCCCGCTTATTATGCGGTTCCTGCGGGGAAAATTGAGCCTCGAGGGCGGAGTTCCGGGAGGAAACTCGCTGACGACCGCGCCGCGCGCCGGAATATCGCCGTAAAGCAGCCAGCTTTCCCGCGGATAGCAGATGTCCGGCCCGCAGCCGAGCACCGCGACGGTGGGCTGGCCGGCGTGAAGCGCCCCGGAATGTGCCGCGCTGTCGCATCCGGCGGCCATGCCGGAAACGATGACAACGCCGGCGTCGGCCAGCTCTGCGGAAATGCTTTTTGCGGCAAAGAGCCCGTAAGCGCTGGGCTTTCTCGTGCCGACAACGGCAATCGCCGGATAGAGATCGAAAGCCGGAAGCCTGCCCTTTACATAGAGAACGGGCGGAGGATCCGGAATATTCCTCAGACGCTCGGGATAAGACGCGTCCTGAAGCGTTACGACGGAGATCCCGTTTGCGGCGCATTCGCCGAGAATGCGGTCGGCTTCGGCCATATTTTTGTTCCTGAAGACCTCCGCCTTTTCGGCCGAGCCGAGTATCGCGGAGATTTCCGGGACGGGAGCGGAGTAGAGCTCGGTGGGAGAGCCGAAATGTTCAATGAGCGCGTTCAGCGCCGCGGGAGGCAGACCGTGAAGCGTGGACAGCCAGACCCAGAGTGCAGGCGACGACATTTCCGTAAATCTCTCCTTCCGTTTTGTTTGCGGGACGCGCTTTTTTTTTCAGCGGCTCATTTCCCAGGCAAAGATGCTTGCCGCAACTCCGGCGTTCAGGGATTCCGCTCTGCCGGACATCGGAATGGCAAGACCGGCAGAGCAAAGCCGGCGTATTTCCGGAGAGACTCCCGCGGCCTCGTTGCCGATGACCACCGCCGAGGAGGAAAGCGAACGCTCTCTGAGGTCTTCGCCGCCGAGAACTGCGGCAAAGACCGGAACGCCCAGCGCGGCAAAGACATCTTTGGCATCTGCGCGGTCGAACCTGTAAACGGGAGTCCGGAAAATCGCCCCCATTGACGCGCGGACGACCTTCGGAGAAAACGGGTCGGCACAGGCTCCGGTCAGAAGCACGGCGTCCACGGAGAACGCGTCGGCCGAGCGCAGCGCGGTGCCCACGTTTCCGGGGTCTGCGACCGAGTCGAGGATCAAAAAGCGCTTTCCTGCGGGAATTCCGGACCGGGTGGGAAGCTTTGCCGAAAAGAGGACCCCCTGGGGCGCGAGAGTTGTAGAGCAGAATCCGATGATTTCCGGGGAGACGCAGGTGACTCGGACGCCGAGGGCTTTGGCGTTGTCTTCGACGTTTTCGTCGCGCCCGTCCCAAAAAACTTCGGTAACGGTGAATTTTTCACGGACGGCTTCACCAAGCAGGTGGAGCCCTTCACAGAGAAATTCTCCGGTCTCACGGCGGAAAGCCGCGTCGCTTCCCAAACGGCGCATTCTGCGGACTTTTTCGTTTGCTCGCGAGGTGAGCCGTTCGGGCATGACTACAACTTCCTTTCGTGAAGAAATCACTGTTCGCCGTAAATTTCGTAAAGCCTGTCGACGAGCTTTATGGCTGTGCCGTAGTACTCCTCTTCGGTGAGGCTGGAGGACTTATAGGCATAAACTTCGCCCTTGAAGCAGAGATAGAGCGGGTATTCTTCGGTGAATCCGATCTCCCGGATTATCGGAAGCCCGGAAAGACAGACCGCTCTGTTCTCCCCGCCGTAGTTTTCGGCGAGCTTTTCGCTGAAGCGTTCGTCTATGTTGTATGAGGCAAGCGCGGCTTCGTCAAAAAGATAGAGCACCAGATCGTTGTTCAAAAAACTCGCCGTGACGGAAGCCGAAGCGCTGTAAACTACGCTTCCGGCGCTTGAGGCGGTGCCGAGAACGTATTGAGTGATGCTGACGTATTTTTCGCCGTCGCCGTTTTCGTCCCCGAGAGCATCGGCAAAGACTGTCTCAAGGGAGTTTACGGCGTAACTGTCGACCTCCTGAGTCGTGACGAGCACGACGGTAATGTCCGGAGAGGTCTTGGACGTGACCAGGGTTATCAGCCAGATTATTACAACTACGCCGGCGAGTCCGGCGATGATTTTTCCCTTGTGATGATACCAGAGAACGTCGGTGAGCCAGGTTTTGAAGCCGAGCTCGCGTATCGTCCTGGGTTCGCTGTCGCTGCGCATTGGGCCTTCAGTCCGGGCAGATTTCCGCGGCGGTCTTTCCTGCGGAGACGCTTCGGAGCGTTTTGCAGCTGTTTTTTTCGATTTTGTTATTAGAATATGCTTTTATCATTTCGTATAACCTTTCGCAAAATAAATATTCCGGTCACATGAATGAAAATTTTGCCGCAGAACGGCTCCGTAAAACCGGCGGGCAATGGGTTTGTCAATTAATCTCGCCGCAGTATCCGACAGTTTTCCGTTCAATTGAGTTATTATAACACATATTTGTGGGGAAATCAATCTGTGCGGCGTGTGTTCACAAAAAAGTTCAGATTGCCGGGGTTTTCGCCGCCGCCCCGTGGGCGGACAAAAAACCTGCGGAGCACTTTTTCAAACAAAAAGCGGGAAATACCGCGGGAGGATCCTGCGCCGAAAAAAGCATAGCCGACAAACTGCTGCCGCACAGTTGACCGGCTATGCTTTGAGGAGGGGGGAAAAATACCAGAAAACAGGCTTTCGCCCGGATTCAGCGGAGCTTGAGTACGGGGGATAAGCGCCTTGCCAGAGTCAGCGCCAGCGCAAGCTTGATTGCGTCGGGGATGATAAACGGGATTACGCACATGGAAAAAGCGGAGATAAAGCCGATGGCTCCGTTTTCCTGGGCGTAGACGACGGTGAACCATATGGTTCCGAAAGCGTAGCAGACGGCAAGGCCCACCGCCAGCGAAAGAATTTCCACCCAGAGTTTTTTGCCGAGAAAATGCACTGTGATCCAGTGGATGAGACCGATGAAGAGAAAACCGACGATATATCCTCCGGTGCTTCCGAGGAGAACGCCGATTCCGGAACCGAACTGGGCAAATACCGGAACGCCGACCGCGCCGAGCAGAACGTAAAGGACAATGGAAATCGTCCCGCGCTTGCCGCCCAGAGCCGACAGAACGAAAAATATGGCGAAAGTCTGCATCGTAAAGGGGACGGTCGTGGGAATGCTTATCCAGGAGCAGACCGCAATAAGCACCGCCCCCAGCGCAATGTAAACCAGGTCGATCGTTCTGATTCTTTTTCTGTCTTTTTTCGTTTCAGTCACAGTAAACCTCCGTGCTTTTGCAAAGCTCAAACCATTGGCAGGATGCGCAGACATTGCTGAATTTTTCCGTTTTTATAATAAGCCCGCGCGCTTTTTCCGAAGCCTCGGACCAGGAAAGCTTTTCTCCGCAGGAAAAACCGCAGATGCCGAGGACTGCGGCGTCAAACAGAGCCGTTTTTTCGGAGGAGGAGCAGACGCCGCCTGCGTTGTTCGGGCACAGCCTGCAAAGCTCGTCGCACCCCCGCGTGAGGGTGATGCTTGTATCCGGATTTTTTTTGAGCTCCGATACGACGGAGTTCATGTGCGCGGTGAAGTCCGGGCTGTATCCGTGTCCCGTGAATTTCTGAATACAAAGCAGATGGTGGGGCCGCAGGTCCATCTCAACACCTCCGCCGGATTAAAAATGCGCCGGCGCGCCTTCTTTTTTGGGGAAAGGCTTTGCCGCTTTCCCCGGACGTTTCGGCAGTTCGTATTATAGCACGGCGGCGCACAATTGTCAACTGAAAAATAAACAAAGGTTGACAATTGTGCGCCGCTGTGAAAGGTGACCGGGCTAAATGCGGATTTCGCCGGAAGTGAGGGAGACGGTTTCGCCGTTTTCTTTTTTGACGATCAGGTGTGCGGCGGAGTCGATGCCGGCTACCGTTGCCCTGAATTCCTCAGAGCTTTGGATGACGGTTACCGGCTTTCCCAAAATCATGAGCCTGTTTTTGTATTTTTCAAGGATCGCGGCTTCATCCGGGGGAGCCTTGAGGCCCAGGATCCTGTTTATGATCTCTGCGGACAGGCGGTTTCTTGCGCCTGGAATTTTTTTGTCGGGGCAGAGGGACGCCGCAGAGCCGCGCAGCTCGGGCGGAAAATCTTCCGTGCGGATACGGACGTTTATGCCGATGCCGATAACGACCCATTCCAGGCAGCCGCTTTCAAAATCGGTTACGGCTTCGGTCAATATCCCGCAAACCTTCTTTCCGCCGATAAAGATGTCGTTTACCCATTTGATCTCCGGCGTTTTCCGGAAAACACATTCTATCGACTCACAGACGGAAACGGCGGCAAAAGCGGTCACGGCGGTGGGGTTTGAAAACCGTATCGCCTCCGGGCGCAGTATAATGCTCATATACAGTCCGCCGGACGGGGAAAAGAATTTTCGCGCATACCGGCCTTTGCCGCCGGTCTGGCAATCGGAGATAATGACCGTGCCGTGTTCTGCGCCTGAGACGGCCATTTCTTTTGCGGTCTTATTTGTGGACTCCAGGGATCTGTATATCCGGATCTTTTCGGCGCAGGGCCGGCAGGCTTCGGAGAGAAAAGGCTTTATCCCCGGAACTGAAATTATGTCGTTTTCGTCGGAAAGGCAGTAGCCTTTGTTCGTGACGGCGACAATATCGTAGCCGTCCTTTTGAAGCTCCTTTATTGATTTCCAAACGGCGTTTCTTGAAACGCTCAGAATTCCGGCAATGCGTTCGCCCGATATGTTTTCGCCGCGATGCCGTTCAAGCAGCTCCAATATGCTGTCCTTTGTGCTCATTTGGCGTTCACCGTCCTAACCTCTGATATTATACCATGTTCTGCGCTTTTTGTCACCATGCCGGGATATCCGGGCGCGCCGGTGGCGGGAGAAAAGCGCCGGAATTTGTCCGGCGCTTCGTGGCGGTTTTGTCCGGAAATCCGCCCGGCGCAGACCGCCGGGGCGAAGACAAAAAAAGTGCCGCGCCGGGCGGGGATGAATTGACCTTAAGATTTTTTTTTGATATAATAAGGAATCGGAAGCGGTTTTTATTTTGATTTATGAGGAAATAATCTTTTCAAAAATACAGAGCGGAGATCTTTGCTGATGAAATTGCTTATCGCATCGGATATACACGGTTCGGCTTTCTATTGTGAAAAACTTCTCGGCGCTTACCGGCGGGAAAAAGCCGGACGTCTTTTGCTTCTCGGAGATATTCTGTACCACGGCCCGCGGAACGATCTTCCGAAGGAATATGCCCCGAAAGCGGTCATTGGGATGCTCAATGCCGTAAAGGGCGACATCCTCTGTGTGCGTGGAAACTGCGATACGGAGGTGGACCAGATGGTTTTGGAGTTTCCGATCATGGCGGAATACGCTGTCGTTGCCGACGGGGACACCCTGATATACGCAACGCACGGACACAGGTTCGGATGCGACAATCCCCCTCCGCTGAAGCGGGGAAGCGTCCTTCTCTGCGGCCATACGCATATTCCCGCCTGCCGGAATATGGGGGATTTTGTTTATCTGAATCCGGGCTCGGTTTCCATTCCCAAAGAGAACTCCGCACACGGATATATGACTTTTGAAAACGGAGTTTTTTCCTGGAAGACACTGGAGGGGGAAGCCTGTAAAAGCTTCGCGCCCGGAGAGGTTTTCCGATGAACATACTCCACCTGAAATATGCGGTCGAGATCGCAAAGTCCGGCTCCATAAGCAAAGCCTCGGAGGCGCTGCTTATCGCGCAGCCGAACCTGAGCCGGGCGGTGAAAGACCTTGAGGCCGATCTGGGAATAACGATATTCGAGCGTTCGGCCAGGGGAATGGTCCTTACTCCGGACGGCGAGGAATTCATCGGATACGCCGGCAAAATACTGTCGCAGATCGACGAAGTCGAGAAAATGTACCGGGAGGGGCACTCCGCAAAGCGCCGGTTTTCGATTTCCGTGCCGCGGGCGAGCTATATTTCGGAGGCTTTCGCCCGTTTTTCCGCGGAGATCGGAGAGGAGCCGGTGGAGCTTTTTTACCGGGAAACCGATTCGATGCGGGCGATCAAAAATATTTTCTCTTCTGATTACAAGCTTGGGATAATAAGATATGCCGAGGGGGACGACAGGTATTTCAAAGAGCTTTTCGAGGAAAAAGGCCTGTCCTACGAGCTGGTGGCGGAATTCAGATATGTTCTTCTGATGAGAAAGGACAGTCCGCTTGCCGGAAAACGGGAAGTCTCCCTTGAAGATCTGGAAGGGTATATCGAAGTTGCCCACGGCGATCCCTTCGTCGTTTCGATGCCGCTTTCCGCGGTGAAAAACGACGAAAGCTCCGAAAACAGCGAAAGGAGGATCATCGTCTTCGAGCGGGCGAGCCAGTTCGATATTCTTTCCGAAAACCGGGAGACTTTCATGTGGACGTCGTCCGTGCCGAAAAAAACGCTGGAGAGATACGGTCTTGTCCAGCGGGACTGTTTGGAAAACAAAAAGAAATACAAGGACGTTCTGATTTACCGAAACGATTACAAGCTTTCCGTGCTTGACAAGAGCTTTATAACCGAGCTTTGCAGGGCAAGGCGCGAATATATCTGACAGAAAACTGCATTAACAAGGAGGCAACCATGCGGCTGGACAGAGTTATCGCGGTGAGAAACACAAAGACCGTCTATCGCGACGGGGACAAGTGCATCAAGGTGTTCAACGGTGAATATTCAAAAGAGGATGTTCTGACCGAAGCCCTGAACCAGGCGAGAGCGGAGAAAATGCGCATTAAGGTTCCGGAAATTTACGAAGTTTCCAGAGTGGACGGAAAATGGGCGGTGATCTCGGAATTCATAAAGGGAAAGACGATCGCAAGGCTCATGGCCGAGTCCCCGGAAAATGCGGACGGATATCTGGAGCTGCTTGTCGATCTCCAGCTTGAGGTGCAGAGGGAAAAATGCCCGCTTTTTGAAAGTCTTTCGGAAAAAGCCCGCCGGGGTATTTCCGCGGCGGTCGGAGCCGGAGCGGAGCGCGGCCTGCTGAGAGCGCAGCTTTTGACTCCGGATGAGGAAAACTGTGTCTGTCACGGGGATTTTACGCCGGAGAACATACTGGTCTCCGGGGACGGCGTGCCGTATATATTGGATTGGGCGAACGCCTCGAGGGGGAACGCCGCCGCAGACGCGGCCGGGACATATCTTATGCTCCGCCGGAACGGCGATCCGGCCGCCGAGAGATATATCGGTATTTTTTGTGAAAAAAGCGGTCTGGACGGGGCGGAGATCGGCGGCTGGATGGCGTTTGCCGCTGCCGCGCAGTATGCGGCGGCAAACGAAAGAGCGCGGAGGTTCCTGTTTTCGTGGCTGAACCGCAGGGATAAATAATAAAAAGATCTACATATTTTGAAGGAGTGCCGCACAAAATGAAGGTTACAATATGTATCGGAAGTTCATGTCACCTCAAAGGTTCAAGACAGGTCGTTGAACAGCTTCAGAAGCTCGTCGGAGAAAAGAGCCTTGACGGTGAAGTCGAGCTCGCAGGGACGTTTTGCCTGGGCCGCTGCCAGGAGGGCGTGTGCGTGACGGTGGATGACGAGTTCTTCTCCGTTTCGCCGGACACCGTGAACGAGTTTTTTGAAAATCAGATACTTGCAAAGCTTTGAAAAAGCGGTCGCCCGCACTTTTTTGGTGACGGGCGGCCGTTTTCACTCTGCGATATAACCGCCGGGGATTTCGGTCCGAGGCGGTTGTTCCGGGATTTTGCGCGGTGAAAAAAAGGCGGACGCCCAAAGCTCTTTTTTGGGGGGCGTCCGCCTTTTTGGGTTTTGATTTTTACGACGGGCCAGGGCGGCTCGTTTTTTAAAAAATCAAACCGCCCTAAGGTCAGTCTTCCACCGCGGCTTTGCGGGAGAAGATGGGTTTTATGGTCTCCGGCGCAAACTTTGGTCTGCGGTCATAGGTGTAGAGTCCGTTTTGCTCCTGCTCGACGTCGGTGAGCTGGGTGTAGCAGAGACCGAAGATACAGGGATTGTCCAGCAGGGCATCGGTCAGTCCCTTGAGGCGGGAGAGGTATTCCTCCCCGGTTTTCGGCGCGTTGCCGTAGCCCCAGCCGTTTTGATCCTCGGTCCAGCGTATTCCGCCGTACTCGCTGACGAAAAACGGAAGGCGTCCGTCGTAGGACTGGCGTTTTCCGCAGTGGTCGGCGACTTCGCCCTCGGACAGCTTTTCGTAGAAGGAGGCGAATTTTTCGGGATCCTGTTCGTAGGCGTGGACGTCGTATACGTCGGTGGAGACATGATAGTTTCCGCTGGTGTCAATGCAGGGTCGGGTCGGGTCGGCGGCTTTTGTCGCGCGGTAGACAAGGTCCAGAAGTCCGTCAAACTGGCGCCTGCCTTTTATATCCCAGGTTTCGTTGAAGGGGCACCAGCCGACAATGGAGGGATGATTGAAATCGCGTTCGACTTCTTCGAGCCACTCGGGGAGTATTCCGTAGACGGAGTCGGCGTAGCTGTGGTCGAGGCCACAGTTGGGGAATTCGCCCCAGACGATGTATCCCTTTCTGTCGCAGTGATAGAGGAAGCGTTCCTCGAA
>JAEDMJ010000015.1 GCA_016303065.1 Clostridiales bacterium | reverse complement strand
AAAAAAGCGCTGTGATCGTCGACCTGGGAGAAAAGGGAAGCGTCTCCGTGCGCCTTGTTCCGCTGAGGTATCTTCACCGGGTGCGGGAGGTCGGGGGTTTTCTCGGCGAAGTGACGGCCATGCCCTATTCCGAGGACTATGTGCGCGTTACTCTGCACGACGAGCTCGTCCCGCCGGATGCAAGGGTTTCGGTTCTGGCGGTTTTTCCGAACATGATGAAATTTGCGGTTTCAAATTCAAAAAACGAAGCGGAAGAGGACGTCGGTTTTGAAAAGGAGCTGAAGGGAAGATCCGTAAAGGAGCTGTTCTGCGATTTTTACCGGCTTCAGAACAACGGCGGCGAGCCGAATGCAGAAACTCTCAAAGTGCTGGACGAGGTTTTGAACGGGTTGGAGGAAAACAGCTATGAAGCCGATTAAGCTCACGATATCAGCCTTCGGGCCCTACGCCGGGGAGACGGAGGTGGACTTTGAAAAATTGGGGTCCAGCGGCGTTTTTCTCATAACCGGAGATACCGGAGCCGGGAAAACGACTGTTTTCGACGCGATAAGCTTTGCCCTTTACGGGGAAGCCTCCGGGGGCGCGGAACGGCGCGCGTCAAAAGGCTTTCGTTCGGACTATGCCTCCCCGGATACGGAAACCTTTGTGGAATACGTTTTCCGGCACCGGGAGAGGACATATCGCGTCAGACGCGTTCCGGAGTACGAACGTCCGAAGCTTAAGGGCGGGGGCTTTACAAAGCAGACCGCCTCGGCGGAGTTTGAGTGCTTTGAAACGGGCGAGCTTTTGACGCGCATCGAATCGGTAAACCGCAGGACGGTTGAACTGATCGGTCTGAACCGGGGACAGTTTTCAAACACCGTGATGATCGCCCAGGGCGATTTTCTGAAGATACTCAACGCGAAAAGCGAGGAAAGAAAGAAGCTCTTTCAGAAGATTTTTAACACTTCCGTCTTTGCTGACATTCAGCAGAGCTTAAAGACCATGAATTCCGAATGCGAAGCCGAACTGCTGCGGCTTCGGGACGGGGAGCGCGCGTCCGCTTTGCGGCTCCGCGCGGGAGAGGATTTTCCGGAGAGAGAAGAGCTTTTGACGGTTCTCTCCGGAGAGCGGGTAAATCCTGAGACGAAAGCTCTTGCGGGGCGGCTTCTGTCTTTTGACGAGAAAAAATGCGTGAGACTTCTTGAGAAAAGCTCCGAACTTGAAAAAGCCTTTACGGAGCTTTCGGTGACGCTGGCAGAGGGAGAAAAGCTGAACTCCGATTTCGATTCGCTGACAGAGCTGAAAGAAGAAAAAGCGAAGCTTGACGGGGCGGCGGGGGAGTTTGAAAAACGGTCGCGCGCTTTGGAAAGGGGACGAAAGGCTCTTGTGCTTGCAAAGGACGAAGAGCTTTTGCTGAGGCTCAAGCGCTCGCACGGGAGCCTTTTGAAAGAGAGCCTTGAAAATTTTGAGCTTGCCGGAAAATGCGGAAAAGAGCTTGAAGAAGTCATAAAAGTAAAAGAGGCGGCGGAAAAGGCAAATTGCCGGGTTCCGGAGCTGAGAACGGAAGAGCGAACGCTCAGGACGAATCTTCCCGTGCTCAGGAAATACATTGAAGAGAGCGCCGGGCTTGAATCCCTCCGAAAAAACGCGGAGCTTGCCGCGCGGAGAAGCCTTGAGGCGGATTCGGAATATCTCCGCGTCAAGGAAGCTTTCTATAAAAGCCAGAGCGGTTTCCTTGCGGCAGAGCTTTTGCCCGGGAAACCCTGCCCGGTGTGCGGCTCGAAAGACCACCCATCTCCTGCGGCCGCTGCGGAGAAATCGGTGTCGAGGGAAGAACTGCTGGCGGCGGAGAAGAAGAGAGACTCCGGCAGCGGCGCACTGAAAAAAGCGGAGCGGGAGCTTGACGCGGCGATTGCCGCGGTGGAAACAAAGAAAAAACAGCTTTTGTCCTTCGGAATTTCCGCCGGCACGACGGAAAAAGAGCTTGAAGCCAGGGCGGATTTGCTGAAAGCCGAGGCGGACAGGATCGAAAAGGCCTTTGGAGAAGCGGCAAAACGCGCGGAAGAATTGAGGCTGAAAAAGGAAAGCGCGTCTTCCGCCGCCGAAACGGCAAAACGCCGCAGCGCGGAGGCGGCCGCCGAAGCGGAAAAAATTGAAAAGGCTTTTTTGGAAAGTCTTGAGGCGAACGGTTTTGAGAGCGAAGAGGACTACCGCGCCGCGGCAATGCGCGAAGCGGAAATGAAGCGCGAAGAAGCCGCAATACGAAGCTACGGAGAAAAAAGAAAATCGGTTTCGGACAGGCTTTTTATTCTTGAAAAACAGCTTGAAGGAAAAAGCCGCGTAAATACCGAAACTCTGGAACAGGAGCTTGAAAGAAAACGCGCGGAAAAAGCGTCGTGCGCCGATGAGCTTTCGAAAGCGCAGAGGCGCGCCGACGTGAACCGTACCGCTTTGGAAGAGCTGTCGGATTTTGAAACGAGAATCGAAGCCGCCGGAAAAAGGTGGGCCGTGGTCAACGATCTGTACCGTTCCGTATCGGGACAGCTTTCGCAGAAGGTTAAGATTTCTTTTGAAACATACGTCCAGCAATACTATTTCAGACAGGTGATTGCTGCGGCGAACAAAAGACTGGCGGTGCTCACCGGAGGTGTATTCACGCTCAGATGCAAGTCGGAGGCAAGGAATATGAGAAGTCAGGCGGGTCTTGATCTTGACGTGCTTGACCGCGGAACCGGGCTTTGGCGGGACGTATCGACGCTTTCCGGCGGAGAATCTTTTATGGCGTCCCTGGCGATGGCGCTGGGACTTTCCGACATTGCCCAGGCCCAGAGCGGCGGAATTCGTCTTGACTCAATGTTCATCGACGAAGGCTTCGGATCGCTGGACGAGAATGCCCTGAGACAGGCGATGGAGCTTTTGTCGGGGCTTGCCGACGGAAAGCGCCTTGTGGGAGTGATTTCGCATATGCCGGAGCTTAAAGAGAGAATAGACAGGAAAATCGTCGTAAAGAAAAAGCCGGCCGGTTCGGTGATCGAAATCGAAACCTGACGGCAGGTCAGTTTTTTGGGAAAAACATGGAAGAACAAGGCGTTTGAACGGCAATTGACAACGGAACTTTGCCGTGATATAATATTGCTGTATTCTGAATCCGGGGGCGTACCGGTTTCGACGGGGACGTTGAGCATCGGTAAGCGGGCAGGGGTGCGGGGCCCCTTTAACAATCCGCAATTGTTATAAATTAAATAACAACGATTACGCACTCGCTGCCTAAATAATGGCGGCCGTCCTTAGCGGAAGGACCGCGGTCCGCAAAAGGGCGTCATTTCAGCGGTGAACGCACCGGGGAAAGCTTTGACTCCGAGTGTGTACCATGAAGCTACCGAATCCGTAAGGCTGTAGGCCGCCGTGCGGATAAGGGAATCTTAAAAGACCAACTGCGCCCGGAGAAAGCTTGTGGGAGATGTTTTCGGACACGGGTTCGACTCCCGTCGCCTCCATTTGAAAAAGAAACACCTTTTGTCTGCCGGACAAAAGGTGTTTCTTTTCAGCGAAATAAATTCCGTTCCGGGATTTGTGAAATATTGCTTTGCGATGTGAAACACGCCTGCGGCGAGTGAGGGGAGTTATTTCGTTTTCGGCTGATGCGCCGGCATCGGATTTCACAATGACCGAAGGGCATTGTTTCACATAAAGGAAAAGGCCGGACGCGTTCCTTTTTATGCGGCGCTTCGTGTTGTGCCGCAGGGGAAACCGGCAGTGCGCTGTCTTGACGCTTACTTCCGCTTCGGAACGCTGAATGCAAACGATATTCAAAACCTGTATAAGCCGTACCGGCAACAGATTGCAGTCTGCGGCTTTTGCGGACGGTATTATTCGGACGGCGCGCATAATCTCGAAATCTGTTTGAAGCGGGCTCGTCCTGCGGCAGAACCGTTGAAAAATGTGAACAAAATACAATTTTAAAGGTGAAAATATGGACACATATTTGAGTGCGTTGGAGCCGTTTTTAGATCATTCCGGCCGGTTGACTGCGCTTCCGGCAAAGAACAGGAAAAAGCTGACGGCGCTGTGGTATCTGTCGCAAAAAATTGAAGCCGGGCGGAAATATACCGAGGCAGAGATTAACGATTTACTGGATAAAAATACAACTTTTCACGACCCGGCGACGCTTCGCCGGGAGCTTTACAACAAACACCTGCTTGACCGAACGGCAGATTGCAGGTTTTACTGGAAAGAACAGGAAAATGCCTCTTTTGAAGATTTTGTGACCAAATATATTTGACCGGTCATATCCGGAAGACAAAATAGATAAGGACGGGATTTTATGAGCGGAAGGCGGGATAACGGAAACAATGACGGCTGCAGCGGCGGTCTGGCCTTAATACTCCTGGGGATAATATTGCTGCCGCTTACCGGGATTCATTTTATGATAAGCGGCCAAAGCAAAGGATATAAAATTTTGGGGATTGTGCTGTTTGTTGTGGGCCTTGTTATTTGGGGCGTGATTGGTTTCATTGGCAGCTGACAAAATGATTCCGGAACGCTCCGGGGAGATATTAAAAAAGGAAACGTATGACGGCCTTTGGTCATACCATTAAAAGAGCTTTACTCCGGAAACCGGCGCGGACTGTGCGGAAGACTGCCGGAGTTTGCTTTTCTGTATTGCAAAGGTGTGACGCCGTATTTTTGAGAAAAAAGACGTATAAAGTAGCTTGTATCGTTGAATCCCGTTTCAAACGCAATTTCCGTGACGGAAAAAGCCGTTTCTTTGAGGAGCTTTTCGGCATCTTCCAGCTTCAGCTTGTTGCAGTACTCACGAATGGACATGCCGCTTGCGGTTTTGAACATGTGGCTTATGTGCGATTTGCTTCTGCCGAAATGCGCGCACAGATCGTCGAGGGTGATGTGGGAGTGAAACTCGCTTAAGAACTGCACAATCAGATTGTACTCGTTTTCCGGAGATTCCGAGGGGCAGTCGAAAAGCCGCTCAAGCATCAGACCGAGGGGCGGGATGACGGCGTTAAGCGTTTCCAGCGGCACGTCGCCGCTGAGAGCCGTTTGCCATAAACCGCCGCATGAATCGGGCGGGGGCTGGCGCCGATAGCCGCTTGCGGCAATGTAGCCGCTTTTTCCGTTGCTGCGGAAAACATGGATATATTCAAATACACCGGCATGGCAAACCAGCAGAAAGCTTCCGGCGACGCCCTGCAGAATTTCCGTCTGATGCAGGAGACATTTGCTGTGGCGGTCTTTTTTTACCGCCATGCAGTAGGGATTTGTGTGCGAATTGTAAGGCAGCAGGGCCGATATTGCCTGTTTGAAAAGCGAGGAAGACGTTTTTTCGTCAAAGTGAACCGAAATGCTGAGCTTACAGGTGTTTTTCAGATAATCGAGATATGCGGTTATATGGTTCAAAAGCTGCTGCAATGCCATCACCCTGCACAGTTTTTATATTTTTCTGCATTTTCTTTGGAGAAAAAGACGGGGAAATATAATACAATTATAGCATGGATGAAAAAATATTCAAGAGGCGAAGAGTATGCTGAATAAAAAATATATTGAGTGCGATCTGTGCGTGGTCGGCGGCGGGATGGCGGGCATAAGCGCTGCGATTTCCGCCGCGAGAGAAGGACTTGACGTGGTGCTCATGCACGAACGTCCCGTTCTTGGCGGAAACGCTTCATCGGAAATCCGGATGCAGATCGACGGCGCACAGGGTGAAAACAACCGGGAAACGGGGATCATTGAGGAAATTGCCCTTGAAAATCTTTACCGCAACCCCACGAAAAGCTATGCGATATGGGATACCGTGCTTTACGATTTTGTCCGGCGCGAAAAAAATATCACCTTGCTGCTAAACTGCACCTGTATGGAAGCGGATGTTGTGGAAGGCCGGTTCAAAGATGGAAGGGACAGAAAAATAAATTCCGTGACCGGCTACCAGATGACGACGCAATGCTTTTACAAAGTCGGCGCAAAGCTGTTTTGCGACAGCTCTGGAGACAGCGTTCTGGCGCCGCTTTCCGGCGCCCGCTTCCGCATCGGACGGGAGTCGGCGGGGGAGTTCGGTGAGGATACCGTAACGTCCTGCGCGGACAATATGACAATGGGTATGTCCTGTCTCATTCAGGGACGAGAAACCAGCGACAATATTAAATATACTGCGCCCGATTGGGCGAAAAAACTCACTGTGGAGGATTTTAGGGACAGAAATCCGGACCTCTGCAATGACGGGGAAAATTTCTGGTATCTTGAATTGGGCGGGGACAGAAATACCATTGACGATACGGAGCTTCTGCGGGACGAGCTTGTAAGTCTCGCCGCGGGAGCCTGGGATTACATTAAAAATTCCGGAAATTTCAGCGCGGAAAAATGGGATTTGGACTTTTTGGGCTTTTTGCCCGGAAAAAGGGAATCACGCAGAATGTCCGGCGAATACATGATTACCCAAAAAGACATTTCGGGCGGAAGGGTTTTTGAGGATGAAATCGCCTACGGCGGCTGGCCTCTGGACGACCATTACCCCGGAGGCTTTTACTACAAAGGCGTACCGAACACCAATGTTTCGACCCCGGCCCCATATTCCATTCCATACCGCGCGCTCTATTCGGAAAACGTGGAAAATCTTTTCTTCGCAGGCCGGAACATAAGCATGACGCACGCCGCGATGAGCAGCATACGCGTTATGGCCACTTGTTCGCTTTTGGGAGAGGCGGTTGGAAAGGCGGCGTCGCTTGCGGTGAAAAACGGACTTACGCCCCACGGAGTGTATCAGGAAAAGCTTGAAGAATTGCAGCAGCTGCTGATGAACGAGGATTCGTTTCTGCCGTCAAAGCGGCGGAAGATTTCAAACGTCTGCAAAAACGCCTTTCTCCGCGGCGGTGACGTATTGAGAAACGGTCAGGACAGACCTCACAGCCTGTATGCAACGGATGAAGAAAGCTGTGCTTATATGGCGCGGAGCGGCGAAGAGATTGAGTACGCCTTTTGCGCGGCGGATATCGCGTCGGTGCATATTGTGTTTTGCAGCGACATAAACCGCAGAACGCTTCCCGGGTCGTTTTTTGAGCGCACCCACACAACCCGTGCAAACCGCAGGCTTGACATTCCGATAATGCATATGCCAAAAACTCTGTGCAGAAGCTTTGTCCTGATGGGGGAGCTGGACGGGGAAAGAACAGAGCTGCTGAGAGTGTGCGAAAACCGCAAACGCTCATACCATGTCGAGCTGAACCGAAAGCTTGACAGGCTTGTACTTGTTCCCCTTGAAAGCTGGGGATCGGAAAAAATACCGGTCGTATCCTTTGACTTCAATTGACCCCAAAACGCCCGGCTGCAAATATCTCGGCATATGCTTTCTCTGCCGGATACGCCAAAACAAAAAACGCCGTATATTCCGGTCTTCGGGTCGGAATATACGGCGTTTTTTATCTTACTTTTCAGAATTCAGGCGGTTTTATCCGCGGGGGGACGATTTTTCTCTTTTGGGCTTAGGGGGGGCGCTTGCGTTATTTCTTTTTATAGCCGCATTTTGTGCAGACGCCGTTTTCGTTCAGGGCGATGCCGCACAGCGGGCAGCGGTCGACGCTTCTGTTCACTTCGTATTCCTGCGATGCGGCGTTGACGCCGCTAGTGAAGGTGAGCTTGGCAATGTTGAGTTTGTCCTTGAGCAGATCATATACGATTTTGATCATGCCTTCAACTGTCATGGTCTCTTTCGTCACGACCAGACGGCAGTCGGGATAGGCGGCCGCCAGCTCTGTTTTGAAAGCCGGGCCCTTCATCTTATTGGCAGGCGCTCCGTCCTTGATGCCCTGTGCCTCGTAAACATTGAGAATTGCGGGCAGAAGCGGATCGTCCTCCCTCAGAATCAGGGCATGGTCAAAGTTTTTCAGAACTTCCCATGCGGTCTTCTGGATTTCGTTGCACGGAAAAACCATATTCACGCCGGGCTCCACGGAATCTTCGACCTCGATGGTCAGAACTCCGGTATGTCCGTGTAAATACTGTGCTTCGCCTTTGAAACCATAGAAACGATGTGCGTACTGCAGATCCAATTTTGTAATGCTTCTCATAACTGAACTCCTTTTGAATTATATATTTACGGGTTTTGTATGCGCCCGTATACGCGTCTTGCAGAGTTTTGTTCAGCCCTCGTGCTGTTCGGGCGTTTTTTGACAATCCGGACGGATTTTCCGAAAAGTGATGCCGCATCCGGTGAAGTAAAATCCGCGCATTGCCTCTCTGCTATTTGTTCTCTATCCTTAATAGTATTATATATCATTAAATACTCTATGTCAATAGGCGTTTTGAAAAATTTTTGCTTTTCCCGGTAAACGGAAGACCCATTCCGTTTACCGGGGGACTTGTCAGGGGGAAACGTGAAGTTCCGCCGGTTTTGCTTTAATCCAGCGTTTCCGGAAAGCGCCGGATTGAAGCGGAGTATTTCCCCGGTGTCCGCGGGAAGCCGGGGGGTAAGGCCTTATATGCGTTTTGTGATTTTGGTATTGATTATCTTTTCGTTTTGCACTATAATAGCCAAAAAACGGATCGGACGGCATGGGGCGGAAAACCCCGGACAGGCTCCTGTCTTTTCCGGGGGGGGTGGGGAGACGCTTTTATTACCGGCCGCCGGACCGTGCAAAAG
The DNA here is from genome assembly GCA_016303065.1 of Clostridiales bacterium. GTDB lineage: Bacteria > Bacillota > Clostridia > Oscillospirales > QAMX01 > SIG499. The sequence goes on along the minus strand of JAEDMJ010000015.1, from coordinate 32,575 downwards.
ATGCTGAATTCCGGACCGCCTTCCCGTTGGCAGACGCACTTTCCGGCGTTGAATCCAGGCTTTTTTGCGGAAGCAGCCGGAGCCGTATCCGCGCGTGCGGCGGGACGTTACGGCGTTTTGTCCGGAGAAAAAGCAGGCAGAATGATGCCTGAGCAATGGAGGAGGAATATCCATATGATTACGCTTGCAAAAGATCAGAGCACGGATTATCGAATTATTGTTGCGGAATCTGCGCAGGTCAGCGACCTTCACGCGGCGGAGGAGCTGGCGAATTTTCTGCATGGGATTGGGAGAAATGCGCGCCTTTGAAAACCGTTTCTTTTCGACGGCGGAGGGCAGGTCTTTTTGCTGCGCCGTTCCCATGCCCTTTTTTAACCGGGCGGTCATCGTTTTGAACAACCGTTCGGGCAGGTTTATAAACAATCTTTTTTACGATATCGACCTGAGCCTTGAAAAGCTGTGCGATGAAGACATGCTGTTTTGCGCCTATTTTCACGACGGCGTCAATTCTATCGAAGAAAATGTTGAGATTTTGCCGCTGACCAAGGGCAAGGGCCGGTTTTTGGGCGCTAATATCGCGGTTTTCCCCGACGAAGAAAAATATCCCGACATCTGGTGGGGCGAGGGCGAGGTCAAAATTTATCTTGACGGCGACAAAACGTATCCGACTCTGGCGGGAACAGGAGCGGAAGACTATGTGGGCTCGGCCTGGGCGATCGGTGAATTTGTGAACGGTTCGCAGGGCTGCGTCGCAAAAAGTGGCAACGCCGTTTCGATGTATCGCTTTCATGCTGACGACCCGATTTTTTTCTCCGAAAGCATCAGCGTTCAGCTTCAGGCCATGGGCGGAGGCCCCTGGGAAAAGGTCAAAGCCTTTGAGCAAAACGGCGCGAAGTACAGTCCCGTCACCTATGACGACGGAGAACTGCACCACATTTACAAAAAAGCTTCCGAAAACGAGCTTGCGGGATATGTGAACTTTTTCCGAAAAGACCGTTACCGGACGGTGGCCTACTATTATATAAAATAAAGCGTCTCAAAACGGTTTGAGCGCGGTTCAAACGGAATGAGGCTTTAAGGTCGAACGGAACATGGGCGGTGTCTTTTTTGTCAAAAAGACACCGCCCATGTTTTGAAATATTTCCGGCAAGAAAGCACAGGGGCAAAACCGTCCGGGGCATAAGAGTCTTTCTGCCGGATTTTTTTCGGGTTTGACGCGCTTATGGCGAAGACCGGGCTTTTTTTGAAACGCCGCCCGGGAAAGAGCGGGTTTAAGTATCAGTTGTTTTTGGGGACTCTGTTTTTTTAGGGGTGAGAAAGGCGAATATCAGCGCGGTAACGCCCCCGGATACAGCAATTGTCGTCAGATCCGCAGGGGAAAGAACGATCAGCGGGAGGCTTTCAAAAAAGAATCCGCTTCCGAAGCTGTAAAGGTGTCCGTTCAGAATAATCATTTCTCCGGCGTACATAAGAAGCGTCATTGCGGAAGAAACAATTGCGCAAACTCCGACCGAAACCGGTTTTCGTTTTCCCAAAAGAAACGAGCCTGCGAAAACGCCCGCCGTTACACCCAGCAGGATGAAGAACGCTGTCATCAAAGCGGCGGACAGGGGGGACACCTGAATGCTTCCGTCCCTCCAGAAAGCGGTGAAGCAGGCGAGAATGCAGAGCCCGAGAAACACAAGCGAACAGGCGGACTGCAGGATCAAGGCTTTAAGGCGCTTTTTTTCGCCGCTTCGTATCATTTGCCCGAATCCGTATATGCAGTTCAATATTGAAAGGATCAGTACGACGGAAATGACGTAGAAATGCAGCTTAAACGCGGGGTTGTAGTCGCCCATCAGGATGTCGACCGCCGTTTGCGTCTTATACGCAGCGGCGGTTTCGCCCCAGCCTTCCGGCGGCACATAGCACATGAACATTTGCCAGTCTTCGAGCTTTGCGGCGGTTTCCGCCGACGTCACGACGATCTTTTGTTCAAAGAGCAGTTCAAACGTAAAAAATGCTGCCGTTGATATGAGTGAACCTCCGGCCACGGCAAAACGCCTGAACAATTTAATGCACAAAGGCAGTAAAAGCACTCCGAGCAAAACGGCGATGCAAATCGGGGTATAGGGAATGACGTATTTCGGGTAGTTTTCCTTCAGAACGGTTCCGTCGGCGATCATATCGGAGACGACCCGCACCCCCATCGAAAGAGGATAACACGAGGCGATCAGAACGCCGGCGCAGGAGAGCAGATAATATATGCTGAACCTTTTGTTATTCATATGCTTTTTCCTTTCATACAGCATTTGTCAGCAAAACAACGAAGACCGCGGCGGTCAGTGCAATAAATGCACTCAATGAAAACCAGGTCATTTTCTTAAAGGACAGTATGTTTTCGATTCGCGTCCGGATTTTTGCGCCGCCAAAGGCGGAGGCAAAGACGGTCGCGCTCTGTTTGCTTTCCAAAAGCGCAAGGGCGTATTCCCCTGCGCGGGCGGCGCCCAGCTTGACAAGCACGCGCTCGTCACAGGAAAGCTCAAGATCCTCCAAAAACAGCTTCAAAAACACCCAGCAAAGCGGGTTGAACCAGTGCGCTGCCGCAATCAGAAACGCAAGCATCCGCCACAGATTGTCCGCGCGGCGGATATGCATTGTTTCGTGCAGTATGATGAGCTCAATGTCCCTGTCTCTGAAGGACGGGGGCAAAACGATTCTGGGCTTCACGATGCCGTATACCGCGGGGGACATGACCCTGTCCGAAAGCCAGACGTTGTCGCGCAGGTGCGCCGCGCCCCTCATTTCGCGGAGCGTTGAAAAGCAGACGACCGTCTGCGTCAGAAAAATCGCAGAGAACACAACGAGCCATACGACGGAAGCCGCGCCGAACACCTTGTCGAGAATGGCTTCTTTATAGGTAATTGGGAAATAGCTGTCTGCCGCCGTGACGAAGTTCATCATTGAAAAGGGCGCGCTGTCCGGGTAAGCGGCGATCGGTTTCGCCGTGATTCGGGACAAAAGCGACATGAGGCTGTACGGACTGTTTAATCCGAACGGAAGGGCCATTCTCAAAAAGGGGATCAGCCAAAGAAACACCGTAATCCTTCTCGGAATCTTTTTTACAAGTCTTACCGCCAGAATAAAAACACCGGCTATGGCTGCCGTTATGCTCATGTTGAATACCCAGTAGAAGGCTTCCCCAAGCATAGCCGTCACCTTTTTTCGATCATCTTGCGAAGCTCGTTCGCCTCCTCCTCGGACAAGGGTTCGTCCTCCAGCAGCGCCGAAAACAGCGCTCTGCGTGAGCCCCCGAACACCTTCTTTATAAGCGAAGCGGCTTCGGTCTTCCGCACCTGGCTCTGCGACACAAGGGGTGTGCAGATAAACCCCGGGTCGCTGCGCCGGATGAACCCTTTTGCCTCAAGTTTTTTGATAACTGTATAAGTCGTATTCTTGTTCCAGCCGATTGTGTCGGCGGCAATCAGACTGACGTCTTTTGCGGAAATCGGGCTTTTCTCCCATATGATCTCCATAACCTTTGCTTCACTGTCAAAAAGCTTTTCTTTCATGCCGTCCTCCCCGGGAAACTATTGTTATAGTCTATACTATCACAATAGTCTGTGCTTGTCAATATGTTTCTGAAAAAACAAACTGCGGCGGAAAAATTTTTTCAGCCGCAGTTTGGGCCGACGGAGGCGCGCTTTTTTTGAGTGCGCCTCCGTCGGCCCGTCGTGTGATTTTGTTTTCGGTTCTGAGGCTTCTTCCGCGCGGGAGAGAGACGCGCGCTTTCGCTGTGTCGCCGGCAACGCGGCATAACCTGCATAACGCAGGGGTGCAAAGGCGTTATGCAGGCGGAAAAGTTGAAAATCACCGCCAAAAGTGGTATAATTCAGCCTGTAATTGAGGCATGCACAGTTGCGAAAAAAAGCAGAGGAGGATCATATGCAAATCAACGGCATTGACGAAAAGGACAATCGAATTGTCGGTTTGCTGCGCGCAAACGCCCGAATGACCTATTCGGAGATCGGCGGACAAGTGGGACTGTCCCGAACTGCCGTTAAGGCAAGGGTATCCGCGCTTGAGCGTTCCGGGGTTATCAAAGGGTACCGCGCTGTAACGGATCCTCTGGACTCTGCGGGGACGATGACCTTTGTCGTAAACATCGAGACGAAGCCGGAGCACTTTGAGGAAGCAAGACGCCGGTTTGCCCAGTCGCCGGAAACGGTCGTTTTGCTGCAGACCACGGGAAGCTGTCATTTGCTTGCCGTGTGCGTTTCCGAAAGCATTCAGACCATGAAAGTTTTTGTGAACGCGGTCTATAAAAGCGTCCCCGGCATTTTGTCCATCAACGCCCACTCCGTTCTCGAGGTAATCAAAGGCTCCTTCATCCCGGAATAAAATTCGATTCTGAGGTGCTTCAAATGAACAGTCAGGAACTGTTGTCGGCGCTGGTGCTGTCCGAACAGAAGATCGGATTGGTACGGACGCTGCATTGCTTTTACGGGTCAAACGTTAAAGTGTCAATAAGCTGCCCGCCGGAAGAATGGGGCACAGGCATTGACGAGCTTTGCTTTTCGGTTCGCAGCCAGAACGCGCTGAAACGGGCGTCCGTTTTTACCGTCGGAGAAGTGATCGGCGTATTGAACCGGAACCAAATCGAAAAAATCCGAAATCTCGGCCGGAAAAGTATCAGTGAAATTAAAACCCGGATTTTACAGTTTGGGTTTGACCGGCTTTCTGATGACGGCAAAATCCGCTTTTTCCAATCACTGATCAAACTGAATCCCGAAAAAACAGCGCATATATGCAAAAACAACACGGGTCAGTAAAAAAACTTCCCAAAGAAGTGCGCGCAGAAGGCTTCAAAAGCTTTGAAACGCAGACAGCTTTCTATTTCAGTATCTGCCTGATAATCAGGAATTGAAGCCTTTTGGGCAGGGCGTTCAAAAGCAGCAAAAGGGGATTCCGGTTGATGCTGTATGCGAATTTTGGGTTCTTTTCGCTCAGTATCTTCAGGGTTTTCCCTGCGATCTTTTCGGGTGGAATGCGCTTTGCCTCCACGCTGTCCACGATCTTTTTGAACCGTTCCGCATTGCAGGAATAGAGCTTCGTATTCGCGCAGAATCTGTCGAGCGAGTCGGTGGAAACGCTGAGCATACCCGTATCCACAGCGCCTGCGCGGATAACGGAGACATGAATCCCCAGAAGCTGCAGCTCCATTCGCAGCGAGCAGGCGTATTTGTCCAGTGCGCCTTTCGTCACGGCATAAATACCCGTAAAGGGCAGAGGTGCCAAAGGAGCAAGCTCGCTGGTCGTGATGACGATCCTGGAGCCGCTTTTCAGCAAGGGCAGAAAGGTTCTGTTGACGAGGAATGCGCCGAACAGGTTCACCGAAAAAGCCTGTGCAAAGCGGGAGCTCTCGATTTCGACAAGAGAATCGAGCATATAGATCCCTGCAAAATGTACGATGGCATAAAGCTCTCCGGTGACTTCTTTTACCTTTTCAAAGGCAAGTTCCACGCTTTTGGCATCGGTGACGTCAACCTGCACCGGGATCACGTTTTCCTCTTCGGCGCCGGTCGTTTTGTCCATTGCAAATACACAAAAGCCCTGCTTTTTCAAAAGCCGGACCGTTTCTCTGCCCATTCCGCCGTATGCGCCCGTCACGATTATATATTTCATGCCTTACCCCAACACCGATTTGTGATATTATAATTATATTTTCTTATTATATCACATTCCCGGCAGAATTAAAAGCCAAAATTTGCCTCCCGCGGCGGTCACATAACCGGAGCAATATGCGGGAAAAGAAGACAATGGCGGGATTGTTTGAAATACCCGCAAAGGAAGAGCCGGAACAGCGGATTTGAAATCTCCAAACGGCTGCGTCCCCCCGACACCGGGAATACGGTATCGGGGGGACATGATTATATCTTTTTATGTATATGTGTTTTTTCGCGGGGAAAAACGGAGGACTATTCGTTTTCAAGAAGGGACTGGTAAAAGGCAGAGTAGTCCTTGCGGTGTTTCTTTGTGAAGTCGATGGCTTCGCGGGGATGGCGGTTCAAAAGCCCCGTGAAAAGATATTGAAGGTCAAATCCCCATGCTATGTCCCTTTCCCTGAGCCCGGGCATATAGCTTTCGATAAAGCGCAGAAGCCAGTAAAGATCGTATTTTGGGTTTTTCAAAAAACCGAGCAGAAGCTCAATCGCGCAGTTTCCGGCTCCGCGGCCCATGCCCTGAACCGTCGCGTCAAGGAAGGAAACACCGTAGGACAGCGTCTCGATCGTGTTCGCAAAGGCGAGGTTCTGGTTGTTGTGGGCGTGAAAGCCGATCTTCTTGCCGGTGCCTTCGACGGCGGCAAGATATCTCCGCGCGTATTCGGAGGCGTTTTCGGGGTAGAGCGAACCGAAACTGTCGACGAGGTAAATGACGTCCACATTGGTTTCGGTGAGCATTTTAAGCGCCTGTTCGATTTGGTCGAGGTTTGTCTGTGAAACCGCCATAATATTGCAGGTGGTCTCGTATCCGAGCCTGTGAAAGTGTTCGATCATTTCGATTGCAGCGGGTATCTGGTGTATATAGCAGGCAACGCGGACCATGTCGATGACGCTTTCTTCCTTCGGAAGAAAATCGGTTTTGTAGTCGCACCTTCCCACGTCGGCCATCACGGCGATCTTAAGGTCGGTTTTATTGTCTCCGACGATTGCACGGATGTCTTCCTCGCTGCAGAACTTCCATTTTCCGAAATCTTTTTCGGAAAACACATGCTTGCTTGCCTTGTATCCGAACTCCATATAATCGATTCCGCACCTTACGTTTGTTTTGTAAAGCTCGGTGACAAATTCGTCCGAAAAATCAAAATTGCAGCAGAGTCCGCCGTCGCGGATAGTGGCGTCAAGAACCTTGATGTCGTCCCTGACATTCATCAGGTTACCTTTTCTGGCATTCATCCGTATCTCTCCCAACTGAATAAGCGCGGTATCGTTTTCTTACCGCTGAAAATTGTATCACAATTTGAAACCTTTGTCAAATGGGCGCGAAATCCGGACGCCGAAAAAGTCAGGGATTCCGGGGAAAACCGAAAAAGTCCATGAGAAAATAAGCGCGCGTTCCGCTCCGGGCGACTTAGTGTCCGGAGCGGAACGCGAAGGAGATATTCATAAAATCATTCAATGTCGAGGTCAAGCGGCAAGTCGAGCTCGTCGGAGACGTATTTGCCGTTTTTCTTTCTTTGGCGGACGCACTCCGTAAGCAGATATTCGATCTGGCCGTTTACGGAGCGAAAGTCGTCTTCGGCCCATGCGGCAATTGCGTTGTAGAGCTTCGGCGACAGCCGCAGCGGCACCTGCTTTTTCTTATTGTCGTCCATTTGAGACCTTAGTACAGCGAGCCGGAGTTTACGACCGGCTGGGCGTCGTGATTTCCGCAGAGAACAACGAGAAGATTGGAAACCATTGCGGCCTTGCGCTCTTCGTCAAGCGTGACGACATTGTTTTCGTTCAGGCGCTCGAGCGCCATTTCGACCATTCCAACGGCTCCGTCGACGATCATTTTGCGCGCATCGATTATGGCGGACGCCTGCTGACGCTGGAGCATCACCGCGGCGATCTCCGGGGCATAGGCCAGATAGGTTATGCGCGACTCGATGACCTCGATTCCCGCATCGTCCACGCGGTTCTGAATTTCCGCGCGGATGAGCTGGGCCACAAGGTCGCTCGACCCGCGGAGGCTTCCGTCGTCGGCAACTCCGTCGCCGGTGGTGTCGACATTGGGCGCGACGTCGTAGGGGTAGAGCCTTACGATGTTTCTGAGGGCGCTGTCGCACTGGAGCGAGAGATACTCTTTATAGTTGTCGACGTTGAAAACCGCCTTTGCGGTATCGACAATGCGCCATGTGACGGCAATGCCTATCTCAATCGGGTTGCCCAGGCAGTCGTTGATTTTCTGGCGGCTGTTGTTGAGCGTCATGATCTTGAGCGAGATCTTCTTCGAGGGGAGCTCCGCTGCGCTCTGGCCGTTGGCCCCTGCGGCGGGCTTGAGCTGGGACACGTCGCCGCTTTGGTTGAGCTTCGTCTTCGCCGCCGGGTTCACGCTCGAGCAAAAGGGGTTTACCCAGTAAAAACCGTCGCCCTTCAGGGTTCCGATATATTTTCCGAAAAGAGTGAGCACAAGAGCTTCCTGGGGTTTGAGCACTCTGAGCCCGAGAAGGGGAATCCAGCAGACGCACATGACGACTGTGGAGATGACAAAGAGAACACAGGATTTTCCGGCGTCGATTATTATCGACCCGTAAATCATGCCTGCAATGGAAGCGGCGCAAATAAGCAGGGTGAGCAGCAGGACCGGCATGCCGTTTTTTCTTCCGTCAAGGATTTTTTCTTTCATTGTTTTTACCTCCCTCATGATATCAATATGATATCATGAAGATAACCAAAAGTCAATAGCTTCAGGGGGAAAAAGTTTTGGACGGAGAAAAATCCCCTCCGGGAGCCCGGAAAAGAAAAATGAAATAAAATGATTTTTGTCAAAGTCCTGGCTGTGCAGAGCTTTTGAGGGTACTTGTGCGGAATTATCTTGATTTGATAAAAATAAAAGTATATAATATTGTATATGAAAATGCGCGGAAATTCGGAGGGGATTTCCGGCGCTTAGTCGGGGGGAGGATTTTTATGAAAACTGCGAAATATCTGCTGGCGTGTTTTGCCGCCGTGATTATTGCCGCCGCAGCCATTCCTGTTTTTGCGGAAAACGGGACCTCTGCCGTGTTTTCCGGCGGAAGCGGCTCTCCGGACGATCCGTACCTTGTGGAGAACGCGGAACAGCTTGACGCCGTGCGGGGCTTTCCCGAAGCGTGTTTTCTCATGGTGTCGGACATAGTGTTTGAAAGCGGGGACTTTGGGGAAGGCGGCGCTTTCTGCAACGGCGGGAAGGGCTGGATCCCCATCGGAGACAGTGAAGAGAACGCTTTTGACGGGGTTTTCGACGGCGGCGGCCATTTCATAAAAGGAGTACAGGTCAATGCTTCGTCGGAAAGCGGAGAAGTATACGCGGGGATTTTTGGCTGCTGCTCGGGGACGGTGAAGAATCTGAGCATTGTTTCCGGAACATTGAAAGCTGAAAGCACGGTTCCCGGACAGAACGTCTATTCCGGCGGAATTGCGGGATTCAGCAGCGGAGAAATCTCCGGGTGCCGATGCTCCGCGGAGGTCATGGCTGTGAGCCGCGCTCCGGCTTCGGAAACTGAGTGGGCAATTGCCGCCGCAGGAGGCGTTGCCGGAAAGAACTCCGGAACGATCGCGGACTGCGGACACTCCGGCGAGGTTTTTGCCGCCTGGTCGCCGGAGGCCGCATCTGCATATATGTCCTATGCATACAGCGGAGGAATTGCGGGGTACAGCGACGGGCCGGTTCTGGATTCGGAGAACTCCGGGCACTGTTCGGCCGGGACGAAAGGCGCTTCGGCGGTCGGCGGGATCGCGGGTTACAGCGCGGGAACGGTATCCGGCTGTGAAAACAGAGCCGCGGTTGAATCGGGCTCATTTGCCGGGGGAATTGCGGGAAGCTCCGACGGAGGGATCGTCCTCTGCGTCAACGAGGGGAAAATTGCCGGCGTGTCCGTTTCCGGAGGAATTGCGGGCGCCGGAAGCGGAAGCATATGCCTGAGCCGGAACTTTGCCGAGGTCAGCGGGGCGGAGTTTTCGGGCGGCGTCGCGGGCCGCAGCAGCGGGAAAATCGAGAGATGCTTCAACACGGGAAAAATTTCCGGAACAGCGGAGTTCTCTTCCGCCGGAGGCATTGCCGGAACCGGCGTTTACGGCAGTATTGAGAACTGCTTCAATATCGGAGCGGTTTTGGGCGGCGGGGGAGCCGGTTCCGAAAGCTTCGCCGGAGGAATTGCCGGAAGCTGCGGAAACGGGAGCGTGCTGAGCCGGTGCTACAATTCCGGAGAGATTTCGGACTTTGGTCTCGGCGGGGCAATTGCCGGGGAAAACGGCAGTACCATTGAGTTTTGCTGTTACCTTGACAACGGAATACCGGGAACGGGAAGCGGAAACGATACTGCCGCGGCTCTTTCGGAGGACAAAATGAGAGAGGCATCGGGGTTCTGCGGCTTCGATTTTGAAAGCGTGTGGGTCTTTGCCGCCGATTCGGCCTTTCAATACCCGGTTCTGAGGTCGATCGAATACACCGAATCGCTGGCCGTGCCGGAGCTTTCTCTGGGAGTTTCGGAGGCCGGAGTCGTCCTTTCCTGGAGCGGCGTCGACGGCGCAGAGGGATATCGGGTGTACCGCCTGGACGGGGACGAATGGAAATTGCTGACGTCTTCTCCGGTGTGCAGCTATGTTGACACGGCGGCGGTTTCCGGCGCGGCAAACGCGTACCGGGTGGCCGCCTTCAGGGGCGGATACTGCGGCGGGGCTGCGGAAGCGGAGATACGCTATGCCGCCGTTCCGGCGCTGAGCGCGGAAAATACCGCCGGGGGAGTGAAGCTGACCTGGACGGCGTCCGGGGGCGCTTCGTTCTATCGACTTTACAGAAGCGCCGAAGACGAGAGCATGACGGAGATCGGAGACATAAGCGCAACGGCATATACGGACGCATCCGTTGAAGACGGAAAAACATATGTTTATACTGTGAAAGCCTATGCCGGCGGCTGGAGCGCTTTTTCGAAGTCTTTTGAGATAAAGTGGCTTTCCCCTCCGGTGCTGACGGTTTCAAATACACTCAACGGCGTCGGAATAAGCTGGGAAGGAATCGCCGGAGCAGAAAAATATACCGTTTACAGAAAAACGGAGACCTCAAAGTGGAAGGTGATCGGAGAAACCGCGGACACGGCGTTTTCGGACACCTCCGCAAGCTCGGGAGGCGCGTATTACTACACGGCGAGGGCTGTGAGCGGCGGCTGGCGGAGCATGTATGTGCCGACGGAACTGACGGTATATGTGAAAGCGCCGTCGGCACATACCGGGAACACTTCTTCCGGAATCAAAGTTACATGGGGAAAAATTGACGGCGCGGAAAAATACAGGGTGTACCGAAAAGCTTCCGACGGAAGCAAATCCACCGTCGGCACCGTCACCGGTACGGAATTCACGGATTCTTCTGCGGCCGGAGGCGCCGATTACACCTATACGGTCAGGGCTTTTTGCGGCGGCTTCTGGAGCGCGGAGTCAAAAAAATTGTCAGTGCGGCGGCTGACAACTCCGAAAGTGACTGCGGAAAACGCTGCCGCGGGAGCCGAGGTAAGCTGGAATTCTGTCAAAGGAGCCGGCAGCTACAACGTGTACCGCAGGCTTCCGGGAGGGAAATGGTCGCTTCTGGACACTGTGACGGCTTTGTCGTATACCGATGCGACAGTGAAAAACGGAGAGTCATATATTTACACGGTGAGAGCGCTGAGCGGTTCGTGCCGGAGCGATTTCGCTGAGAGCGGCGTCCTCAAATTTGTCTCTGCGCCGGCAATGAAAACCGGAAACACATCGGGCGGAGTGAAGATCAGCTGGAGCAAGGTCGAAGGCGCGGAAAAATACCGCGTGTACAGAAAGCTTGACGGAGGCAAGTGGGAAAGACTTATAACGACCTCCTCCACCAGCTATACCGACGCTTCGGCGGAGTCCGGAAAGGATTATCGCTATACGGTCAGGGCGTATGCCATGGCATGGAGCGGACCGGCAGCAGAAGTTTTATGGAGATATTTGGAAACGCCGTCCGCCGTGCCGCAGAACGCAGCGGATGGAGTTTCGGTGAGCTGGAATTCCGTGAAAGGCGCAAACCGTTATTGCGTGTACAGAAAAACGCCCGGGGGAAGCTGGAGCATTCTCGGCTACACGACCGGAACCCGGTACACGGACACGTCGCCGAAAAACGGCACCGTATATCTGTATACGGTGCGCGCATTGTACGGCTCTTACAGAAGCTATTATAAGGCGAGCAGCGAAATCAGGTACGTCACGGCACCGAAAGCGGAATCCGAAAATGTGCAGGAAGGAGTGAAGATCAGCTGGAGCAAGGTCGACGGCGCGGAGAAGTACCGCGTGTACCGAAAAACGCCGGGAGGAAGCTGGTCGAAATTGCAGACAACGGCCGCGCTGAGTTATACCGACACTTCCGCCGTGCCGGGAGTCACATATTGCTATACCGTAAGGGCCTATGCCCGGGAGTGGAGCGGACCTGCCGCGGTAGTTTTGCAGAGACGGCTGACGGCGCCCGCTGTTTCCGTTCAGAACGCGCTGAACGGCGTTTCGGTGAGCTGGAATTCCGCCGCGGGAGCGGAACGGTACCGCGTATACCGCAGGGTTGCCGGGGGAAAGTGGACGGCTCTCGGCGAAACAGAAGACCTGAAATATACGGATACTTCTGCGTCAACCGGAACGACATATTATTACGCCGTCCGCGCTCTGTACGGTTCATACAAAAGCTCCCTTACCTCCGGTGAAGCCATAAAATTTGTTGGCGCTCCTGTGGTAAAAGTCTCGAATACGGATGCGGGAATAAAAGTGACCTGGTCAAAGGTTGCGGGGGCGGATAAATACCGGGTGTACCGAAAAGTCGCCGGAGGGAGCTGGGTGCGGCTTAAGGATACGTCGGCGGCAAGCTATGTTGACGCGTCCGCCGTCTCCGGAACGGTATACTACTACACCGTGAGAGCGTATGACGATGCGTGGAGCGCCGCCGGTGCGGCGGTAAAGTGCAAAGCCAAATAAAAGCCTGGTTTGCTGACTCCGGATAAGGACGCTTTTATGCAGGCTGCGGTGTAACTCAGCAAAATGGGTTACACCGCAGCCTTGCTTTCGGAAGCCGTCAATACATTTTCCCCGCCTGTTAAGGTATGGGTCAGAAAAAGGTAGCTCTGCTGCAGATGGTTGATGACATTTTCCGCTGCGGTCTTATCGCCGCTGTTTTTCATGTCTGAGGTTTTCCCATTCGCTCCTGACAATACCGTAACCCGATATGTCAAGAAACTCTCCGGCAGAGGTTTTGAAGGCTTCACGCTTTGTTCCTTCAAAGGTCAGGCCGCACTTTTGAGCAACTCTGCCCGAAGCAGGATTTTTAACGGCGTGACATATGCCGACACGGTTCACGCCGATTTCGGCAAAGAGATAGTCGATGACTGCCTTTGCAGCTTCGGACATAAAGCCTTTATTCCAATAAGCGTAACCCATACAGTAGCCAAGATCAGCATATTCGCACTTTTCACTCAACCGGACGACGCTTATATTGCCGATAGGCGTCCCTTCGTATTCCATAGCCCAATTATATGTATTCGGGTTTTCATAGGCCGCACACCAAAGCTCCAGAAGCTGTTTTGTCGTTTCAGGCGACTGGTGAGGCGGCCAGGTCAGGTAGCGGGTAACTCTTTCATCGCTTGCCCAGTTTTCAAACATTGCCCCCGCATCGTCAACAGTAAATTTTCGCAGAGTAAGTCTTTCGGTATGTAAGGTTTGCGTTCCTTTGTGTGTAATCATTTTTTCAGTCCTCCAATCTGTCTTCCGTTCTGCGGTTGCGGTCGGTAAATTCGCTTTTCACATAACAGTTTGCTGAGTATTCTTTTGTCTCCATTCCGAAACCTCCCATTAAAAAAGAATAAAAAAAACAGTGCAGGCTGAGATTTGCACATAGCCTGCACTGCGTTTAGCTTAATCAGATAAGATAAACTTTCTAATTACCTGAATAAGGGTACGGCAATGTAAGCCCGCTCAACTGCCGATAATAAGCAGGGACTGCGGACTGCATAACGACTACATTATTAAGACGGCCGATACGATTCAACACTGCCTTACCTCCCAAAAAATTTTGTATAGTATACTCCTTTTGCTTTTTGTTGTCAATATATTTCTGTGAAGTTGCTGATTTTGGCGCGGAATTACCGGATAAGCGGGATATGCCCAAATTGCCGCCTGACGGAAAACGGTTCTGCAAAAGCGCAACCCCGGAGAGAGCGAAGCTTTGGAAGCGTGACCGGAACATACCCAAAGGGGGAAAAGACTGTGAAATATTGGGCTCCGGTATGTTGACAAAAGGAAAACAGGATGGTATAATCTTATGAAGAAAAAGAATCTTTAAGGCGATCCGGAGAGGTCGGTAAGATTTTCAAATATGCCGATACAGGACAGCTGTATCTGTGTTTTTGTGTGTTTGTCTTGCCGGCGCGGCAAGGCTTTTATTTTGCGAAGAGAGGATAAGATTTATGTGCTGCATGGAAAATCAGACCTGCAATGCCGCGTCATATTTTTTCCTTTCTTCGTCATACGCCGAGGAAGATCCGGCTGTTAAAACCTTTTGTTCCGATTTGTTTTTATATCCCGGCTGCTGCTGATTTGTTTCATCGTCGCAGACCGGGATTTTTTTGACCGTGGGGAGATTTTCGGTCGGAAAAACAAGCTTAACTGACACTTTGTTTTTGCAGATTATTTTTGGAGGCAGTATTAGATGGCAAAGAGAACAGACATCAGAAAAATACTGATAATCGGCTCCGGCCCGATCGTTATCGGGCAGGCGGCAGAGTTTGACTATGCCGGGACGCAGGCCTGTCTTGCGCTTAAAGAGGAGGGCTACGAGGTCGTGCTCTGCAATTCCAACCCGGCGACGATCATGACCGACACTTCCATTGCGGACAAGGTCTACATGGAACCGCTTACGCTTGAATACATCGCAAAGATCCTGAGATACGAGCGCCCAGACGCCATCGTTCCGGGAATCGGAGGCCAGACCGGACTCAATCTTGCCATGCAGCTTGAAAAGAAGGGCGTGCTCAGGGAGTGCGGCGTTAAGCTTCTCGGAACAAGCAGCGAGAGCATCGAGCGTGCGGAGGACCGCGAGCTTTTCAAGGAGCTTTGCCAGTCTATCGGAGAGCCGACGATCCCCTCGGAGATCACATACAGCATTGAAGAGGCGAAATGCGCAGCGGAGCGCATCGGGTATCCGGTCGTTCTGCGTCCGGCGTTCACCCTTGGGGGCACGGGCGGAGGTTTTGCAAACAACGAGGAAGAGCTGGTTGAGATCGGTCTTAACGCTTTCAAGCTCTCTCCGGTGCACCAGGTGCTTATCGAAAAGAGCGTCAGGGGATACAAGGAGATCGAGTTTGAGGTCATGCGCGACTCGAACGACAAAGCCATAACCATCTGCGGCATGGAGAACGTCGACCCGGTCGGAGTCCACACCGGGGACTCCATCGTCGTCGCGCCCATCATGACCCTTTCGGATCACGATCTCAAAATGCTCAACGACAGCGCCATTAAAATCATACGCGAACTGAAAATCGAGGGCGGCTGCAATGTCCAGTTTGCCCTCAATCCCGCTTCCAGCGAATACTATCTTATCGAGGTCAATCCGAGGGTTTCCCGTTCCTCCGCGCTTGCGTCAAAGGCCAGCGGATATCCGATCGCCCGTGTGACCGCGAAGATTGCCGTCGGCATGGCTCTTGAAGACATCGCCATTGCGAACACCAACGCCGCTTTTGAGCCGAGCCTTGACTATATCGTGGCGAAGCTTCCCCGTTTCCCCTTTGACAAGTTTTCCTCCGCCCCCAACACCCTCGGCACCCAGATGAAGGCCACCGGAGAGGTCATGGGCATCGGCTCAACCCTTGAAGAGTGTCTTCTCAAATCCGTCAGATCCCTTGAGACCGGCGCGTGCCATTTCCATCTTCCGAAGTTTGACGGGATGAGCGTTGAAGAGATGCTTTCCTATATCGCCGAATTCCGTGACGACAATATTTTCTGTGTTGCAGAGCTTATGCGCCGCGGGATTTCCGTGGAAAAAATACATGACATAACAAAAATTACGCCCTTCTTCCTGGAGTCCGTCAAAAAAATCGTGGACATGGAGAAGGATATTGCCCAAAACGCCGGAGACGTCGAGGTTTTGAAGGCTGCGAAAAAGGCCGGTTTCGGGGACAAGTTCATCGCAAAGCTCTGGAACATGAAGGAGATCGACGTCTTCGCCCTGCGCAGGGCCAACGGCATATTCCCCGTATACCGGATGGTCGACACCTGCCACACCGGAGCCTATATTCCATATTTCTATTCATCCTATACCGGTGAAAACGCGTCGAGGCTTACGGACAGGAAGAAAATTCTGGTCCTCGGCGCAGGGCCGATCCGCATCGGCCAGGGCGTTGAGTTTGACTATTCCACGGTTCACGCGGTCACAACGATCAGAAAATCCGGCTACGAAGCGCTCATCATAAACAACAACCCGGAAACCGTCTCAACTGACTATACGACGGCGGACAAGCTGTATTTTGAACCGCTTACTCCGGAAGACGTCATGAACATTATTGAGTTTGAGCACCCCGAGGGCGTCATTGCTTCCCTCGGCGGACAGACGGCGATAAATCTTGCCGAGCCCCTCAGACTCCGCGGGGTCAGGATAATCGGCACCGACTGCGACGCTATCGAGCGCGCGGAAAACCGCGACAGCTTTGAAAAGGTTCTTGAAGAACTGAACATTCCCCAGCCCCAGGGAAAGGCGGTTACAAAGATCGAAGACGGTCTTAAAGCCGCAGGGGAAATCGGTTACCCGGTGCTTGTCCGTCCGAGCTTCGTTCTGGGCGGAAGGGCAATGCAGATCGTCGCAAACGAAGACCAGCTTCGCCACTATCTCAAAACGGCTGTCGAAATCGACGAGGACAAGCCCGTTCTTGTGGACAAGTACATCAAGGGCAAGGAGGTCGAGGTCGACGCCATATGCGACGGGCACGACGTCTTTGTTCCGGGAATTATGGAGCTTGTCGAGAGAACAGGCATTCACAGCGGCGATTCGATAAGCGTTTACCCGTCCTTCAGCATTTCCGACGAAGTGAAGGGCGTTATCCTCAGCTATACCAAAAAACTGGGTCTTGGAATCGGCATTGTCGGCCTTTTCAACATTCAGTTCATTGTGGACAAGGACGACAACGTGTATATCATTGAGGTCAACCCCCGTTCCTCCCGCACGGTTCCCTTCCTTTCCAAGTCCACGGGGTTTTGCCTTGCGGACATTGCAACGGAGGTAATTCTCGGAAAGAGCCTCAAGGAGCAGGGAATATTTGACATATATCCGAAGGAGAAAAAGCGCTGGTACGTCAAGGTTCCGGTGTTCTCTTTCAACAAGATAAGGGGGCTTGACGCATATCTTTCTCCCGAGATGAAGTCCACGGGCGAAGCCATCGGATACGACGACAAGCGCAACCGCGCCTTCTTCAAAGCTCTCCAGGCCTCCGGAATGCACCTTCAGAATTACGGCACCGTCTTTGCCACCATCGCCGACAAGGACAAGGCGGAGGCTTTGCCCCTCATCCGCAGATTCTACAACCTCGGCTTCAACATTGAAGCGACGGACGGTACGGCTCAATACCTGAAGGCAAACGGGATCCGCACGCATATGCTCCGCAAGATAAGCGACGGGAGCGACGAGATCCCGGAGGCGCTGCGCCAGGGGCATATTGCGTATGTCATCAACACAAGGGATATAAACTCCACCGGACAGATAAGCGACGGCCGGAAGATCCGCTGCATTGCCACGGAAAACAACGTGACGATGTTTACGGCGCTTGACACGGTGAAAGTCCTTCTCGACGTTCTGGAGGAGACGACTCTGACGATTTCGACCATCGATGCTTAAAATCTGCTGACGGAATAAGACGGCGCGGTTTGAATGGGCTGCGCCGTCTTTTTTCGGGTCCGGAGGGCGGCCGGGCGCGGGCTCACTTTTGCGGCCGTTTGACTTGACAAACGCCGTCGAAATATGGTAATCTATACTCTGTATATTAAGAGATTGGAATTTAGAGGGAAATATGAAGGATATACCGGAACTTTTTGGAAGTATGGTCTTTAACGACAAGGTGATGGAAGCGAGACTTCCCGCTGAGGTCTATAAAGCGCTGAAGAGTACGATTGCCGAAGGCAGGCCGCTTCAGCTTGACATTGCCAATGTTGTCGCCGCCGCGATGCGCGATTGGGCCATCGAAATGGGGGCGACGCACTATACCCACTGGTTCCAGCCTCTGAACGGAATTACCGCCGAGAAGCACGACAGCTTTATAAGCCCCGACGGGGAGTGCGGAGTTATCATGGAGTTTTCCGGCAAGGCTCTTGTGAAGGGCGAGTCGGACGCAAGCTCCTTCCCCTCGGGAGGTCTCAGGACCACGTTTGAGGCGAGGGGATATACCGCATGGGACCCGACGTCCTACACGTTTATAAAGGACGATACCCTTTGCATACCGACGGCCTACTGTTCTTACGGCGGCGCGGCGCTCGACAAGAAAACTCCGCTTCTGAGATCCATGGAAGCCGTCGAAAAACAGGCGATGCGCGTTATGAAGCTCTTTGGGTCGGATTGCCGCAGAGTCCAGACGAGCGTTGGCGCGGAGCAGGAGTACTTCCTTGTGGACCGCGATGTCTATGAAAAGCGCCCCGACCTTATCTTCTGCGGACGCACCCTTGTGGGCGCAAAGCCGAACAAGGGTCAGGAGATGGACGACCACTATTACGGCGCGATAAACCCCAGAGTGTCCCGCTTCATGAAGGAGCTTGACGAGGAGCTCTGGCGGCTGGGCGTGCTTGCGAAGACCGAGCACAAGGAGGTTGCGCCCGCCCAGCACGAGCTTGCCCCGATATACGCCACCACAAATATCGCCACCGACCACAACCAGCTCATCATGGAGTTTCTGAAAAGGATCGCAGACCGGCACGGAATGGTCTGCCTTCTCCATGAAAAGCCTTTTGCCGGAGTGAACGGCAGCGGAAAACACAACAACTGGTCGATCGGAACCGACCTCGGGGAGAATCTTTTGTCCCCGGGCGACACGCCCTCGCAGAACGCCAGGTTCATGCTTTTCCTGACGGCGATGATACGCGCCGTGGACAAGCACCAGGATATGCTTCGCATCTCTACGGTTTCCGCCGGAAACGACCACAGGCTCGGAGGAAGCGAAGCGCCGCCGACGGTCATCTCAATTTTCCTCGGAGAACAGCTGACCGGGGTCATCGATGCGATAATCGCCGACAAGTCCTATCACGAGAAAAAGCGCAAGAGTCTTGAGATCGGCGCGTCGGTTCTTCCGAAGTTTAAGCAGGATTCGACCGACCGCAACCGCACGTCGCCGTTTGCGTTTACGGGGAACAAGTTTGAATTCCGGATGCCTGGCTCCGCGGTTTCGATCGCCGGAATAAACACCGTGCTCAACACGATTTTTGCCGAATCCCTCTGCGAGTTTGCGGACCGGCTTGAAAACGCGGCCGACTTCGGAACCGAGCTCAATGCTTTGATCCGGGAACAGCTTACCGAGCACAGGCGCATAATTTTTGACGGCAACAACTATTCCGCCGAATGGGGCGAGGAAGCCGTGCGGAGAGGGCTTCTCGATCTGCGCTCCACGGTCGACGCTCTCAAATACTATGACAGCGACGAAAACGTCGCCATGTTTGAGCGATTTGGGGTTATGAACCGGGCGGAAATGCACGCGCGAAGAGAGATCCACTTTGAAAACTACGCAAAGATCATCAACATCGAAGCCCTGACCCTTCTCGATATGCTCAAGCGGGAGATCATTCCGTCCGCAATCCGCTTTGAGGACAGACTTGCGGAAACCGGACTCAGGAAAAACGAGTTTTTGGGACGCGACTGTGCCGCGACTGAGCGAAAGCTGCTCGAAAAGGTCAGCGGAATCGTTGAAGTTCTTTCGGACTGCACGGATGAGCTGGAAGCAAAGCTTGCCCAAACGCGTGAGTTAAGCGGCACGGAAGCCGTTGCCGGGCGCTTTCATGACAGCGTGCTTCCGGCAATGGAAAAGGTGCGGCGCGCCGCCGACGAGCTTGAGACCATTGTCGACAAGCGCTTCTGGCCCTATCCGACATATTCGGAAATTCTTTACAGCATCAAATGAGAAAGCTTTACACGGAAGAGGTTCTGACCCCGGGACAGAGCTATCTGATCACCGGGGACGATGCAAGGCACCTGTCAAAGTCCCTGCGGGCAGAGGTCGGCGACGAATTGGTGATTTGCGCTCTCGGCACGGAGTACGACTGCCGCATATCGGAGATAACCCGGGACTGCGTTTCGGTGCAGGTCGGAGCTTCGCGTCCGGCGTCGGGCGAGCCGGGAGTGAAGGTCACGCTTTACGTCGGTCTGCCTAAAGCGGAAAAGCTTGAACATATCGTTCAAAAAGCCGTGGAGCTGGGCGCCGGCGCGGTCGTGCCCTTTGCCGCCGCAAGGTCCGTTGCGCGCCCGTCGGGCCGAGAGGACAACAAGCTCCAGCGGCGGAAGAAAATCGCGGAAGAGGCGGCCAAACAGTGCGGCCGCGGCGCCGTTCCCGAAATTTCCGAGGTCGTCTCCTTTGAAACGGCCGTTTCGGAGGGCGCAAAGGCGGAGCTTGCGCTTTTGTGCTACGAGTGCGGCGGCGACGCGCTTTCAAAGGTGCTTTCCGAAAATCCCGGCGTGTCGTCGGTCGCGATACTTACCGGACCGGAGGGCGGAATATCCCCGGCGGAATATGAGCGCGCCTGCGCGCTCGGATGGAAAACCGTAACTCTCGGGAGCAGGATACTCCGGTGTGAGACGGCGCCTCTGTGCGCGCTGACCGCCGTGATGTACGCCTTCGGAGAGTTTTGAAAAAAACTAAAGAACATCGGTTAAAGAGGTGATAATAATGCTTGGAAGAAATTCTGCGGCAGAAAAGGACAGAATCCGCGTCTCTGCCTTTATGCAGAAAAAATGTGAACAGATGTCTTTGGACGATCCCCGCGTTCCAAAGGAGCTTTCGGAGAGCGCAGCCGCGCCCCTTCCGAACGGCGCGCCGGGATGCATGTGCCGGACTTCGGACGGCGCGGTCTGGATCGGAAACGCAAACGGCCTTACCAGAACCGCTTTCGACGGAGATCCCCGCGATAAGGTGCAGTTTTTTGCCGCGCCGAGATATCTTGCCGACAACAGATGCGTTTCGCTCCTTCCGGACGGAAACGGAGTCTGGGTGCGCACGGAGACAGGCGTTTCCCATATCTGGTATGAAGAGATGACATATGCCGGCAAAGCGGCGGTATACGACGGACGGATCCTTTCGCGCCAGACAAGGCACGGCTTTGTTTCAGAGCCGCACTTTGACGTGAAGGGCGATTTCGAGCATTTTAAGCATTACAGCTCTGACAACGACGGTCTTTGGACGGCGATGTACGCCGCAGGCGCGTGCTACGAGTATGCCGTCACCGGATCGGAGGACAGTTTGAAGCGCGCGGTCACTACGGTGAACGCCGTTCTGGATCTTGTGGACGTGACCGGACGTCCCGGATACCCGGCGAGGTCGTACATCCTTCGCGGAGAAAAGCTTCCCGAGGACGGCTTCTGGGTGCCATATGCGGACGGGTCCCTGACCTGGAAGTCGGACACGTCCAGCGACGAGCTGGTCGGGCATTTTCTGATTTATCTCATTGCCCACGAGCTTCTTCCCGACGAGAATATCCGCGGACATATCAGGCGCGTCGCTGCGGAAATCTGCGACGGAATACTTGCCAACGGCTGTTACCTGATCGACGTCACCGGACGTCCGACCCGCTGGGGCAGATGGAGCCTCGAGTATTTCAACGGCAAGGGATATTCGGATTCTTCGCTTAACTCGGCAGAGCTGCTGTCGTTTTTGAAGGTGACGGCCCATGTGACCGGCGAGGAACGCTTTGCCGAGGCGTATCGCAGGCTGGCCGTCGACGAGGGGTATTCGGACATCGTCTGCAAGTACCTTGAGCGCCGTGAGGAGATCAACTATTCCGACGAAGAGCTCTGTTATCTGTCGTATCTGCCGCTGGTGATACTTGAGGAGGATGAAGAGCTTCGCGCAAAATACCGCGAAGGAATGGGTCAGTGGTGGCAGAATATCCGGCGTGAGGCCAACCCCCTTTGGACGTATATCTATAAGCTCATCGCTCCGGACGAGGACTTCGACATGGACTCCTGTCTCTGGACGCTGAGAAGGCTGCCCCTGGATATGAGGTATTCCGATCCGGCAATTGTCGGACGCGCAGATATCGAGTACGAACAGGAGCTTGACCGTTTCCACAAGCGCCAGATAAAAAATCTTCTCCCGCCGGACGAAAGACGCATTATGAAATGGAACGGAAACCCCTTCGCGGTGGAAACCGGGGGAAACATCCTTTCGGAAGAGCCGGGAACGGTGTATACGCTTCCCTACTGGCTCGGAAGATACTACGGCTTCATCGTTGAAGAGGACTGAGCCGGGAAAACCGTTCTTTCCGCGCTTTTTTAAGCCGCGCCGGGAAATTTTTCCCGAAGCCAAACGCTTTTTCCCCGGCCCGAAAGTCATGACTTTCGGGCCGGGGTTAATCTTTTCCGGGAAAAGCCCGCCTTTTTTTGGAACCGGGCTTTTAGGCGTCTGCCGGGCGTTTGGGGGGTCAGGCCGGAGGGCACCGGATTTTGAAACGGGCTCAAAAGGGCAAAAAACGTGCAAACCGCCGCGGCGGTTTGCACGTTTTTTGCCCTTTAGGGCGCTTTTATCAGTCGTGTTCTCCGAATTTGCGGAAGATCAGAGTTATGCACCAGAGACCGGCGAGTCCGACAAGCGTGAAAATTATGCGCGACAAAACGGACATATCGCCGAACAGAGCGCTTACAAAGTCAAACTTGAAGATTCCGATCGTTCCCCAGTTCAATGCGCCGATCACGACAAGCGCAAGAGCAATTCTGTCAAATACTGTCATAATAATAAATCAGGTCCCTTCCGTGTTCTTCGCAAATATTGTGACCGGAAAGGACCCTGATTATTCAGTTATAAAAACAATTTTTTATCTGTCAAAGAAATTCGCTTCGACAAGGGCGCAGAGAAGATGGTACACCGCGATGTGGTACTCCTGAACCTCAGGCGTCCAGCCGGAAGGAACGCGGATGGCTATGTCGAATTTTTCGCCCATTTTGCCGCCGCCTTCTCCGGTGAAAGAGATGGAGGTCATGCCGAGTTCCTTTGCGGCAATTCCGGCGGCAAGGACATTTTTCGCGTTTCCGGAGGTGGAAATACCGATGAGCACGTCGCCGCGTCTTCCGAGACCCCAGAGCTGCTGGGCGTACATAAGGACGGGGTCGGTGTCGTTGGCAACGGCGGACATGATCGCCTGCTGCGTCGTGAGATCGACGGCGGCGAGGGAGCCCTGGAGCTTGTCGGCCATGAGCTCGCCGAGCTCGCCGTGGCTGCGGAGAGAGGCCTTCATTTCGTCGCCGACCGGGCGTTCGCACAGGAAGCCCTTGAGAAGTTCGCCGACAATGTGCGCGGAGTCGGAGCTGGAGCCGCCGTTGCCGCAGCAGAAAACTCTTCCTCCGTTTTTATAGCTTTCGGTGATGACGGCGACAGCGGACTCGATTACGGGCAGAAGGGGCACAAGGCTCGGATTCTTTTCGGAAAAACGGGAGACGAGCTGCTCTTTGGAAAAATGCTCTTTCACTTTTACTTTGCCTCCTTGGCCTTAAGCTTGAAGTAGAGGTTCGGAATGCTGACCTTGTGGTCGACAACGAAGTGCCAGCCGCGTCCGGCAACGCTTGTGGGACGGTTGACGATGTTCTTTCTCGGACGGTAGTAGTAATTGGGGTCGTCGTAGCCGATCTTGCAGCGGTAGTCGCCGAGGTCGATAAGGTCAAAATTGCCCGTGGTGATGCGGAAGGTGGGATAGCCCAGGTTCCGGACGATCGAGAGCGCCTTAAGGAAGACCTCGGGTCCGATGACGCCGGAGCCGAAGTTCATGAACACGCCGTTGTCAAGTTTGGACATGGAATAGCAGTATTTGTGGAAGTCGATGCCGCTGCACTTGCCGATTGCACCGAAATCGACGGAGGGGTGTTCGTGGATGATGTCCGTGCCGAGGGCGATGTGGTAGGTCGCGGTCACGCCGTGCTTCCACGCCTGGTAGAAGACGCAGTCGTCGCGGTAGGGGAACTTTTCGGGGTGCTCGTCAACGTAAACGGCAAGAGCTTCGCCGTAGCCCAGGTCGCGCTTTGCGCCCTCCTGGATGGCTTCGTTCATCCATGCGCCCGTCTCCTCCCACATTCCGAAAGAGCCGTCCTCAATGGCGGTGGGGACGTTTTCGGAGGTTCCGCCGTTGTAGCAGAGCTCAAAATCGTGGATGCTGCACGCGCCGTTTCCGGCAAGGTGAGTTATGTATCCCTCTTTGATAAGGGCGATGAGAAAGCGGGAGAGATTGTTTTTGATAACGTGCGCGCCGATCGACATGATTACGGCCGCTCCGGCTTCTTTCGCGGCGATGATGCGGGAAACAAGCTCGTCAAAGTCCGGGTTTTCATATTCAGGGAAGCTGTCGGTCAGGTTGAAGAGATTGTCGATGCGGACAAGGTTCACTCTGTCCTTGACGGACCAGGTTTTGATGTTTGAAAAATCAAGCTGACCGGGAATTTTTACGTTTTTATCTTCCATTGTCAATGCCTCCGTTTGTGGTGAGTATACTGTCATACATCGTATATTATACGACAGCGGACGCCGTTTGTCAATCGGCGCTTTGCCGCAGTTTTTTGATACCGCAGCTAAAAAAACAGGATGAAAATACCCGAAAAACCCCGGCGCGGTATTTTTTCGCCTGATATTTCATGCCGCGTCTGCCGCAAGGCGGGTACTGTCCGGCGTAGCCAAAAACGGCGGGAGCTTTTTTTGGGGGGGCGAGTCGCCGGAAATTATGAGGGACGTGATGTCGCGGCGGGAAAAAAGCTTGATTTTTTTTGCGGAAAGAGCTATAATATATGCGTTAAAATTAAAAACAGCGGGGAGCTTGTAAACAACAGGCTGAGAGGAAGGTGTGACCTTCGACCCTTTTACCTGATTTGGATAATGCCAACGTAGGGATGACTGACACATACTTCGTATCGTGTTATTGCGGAAAGCAAAGCCTTATCGGGCAAGCTTTCCGCTTTTTCTTCAAGGAGAAACGATATGGAAACTTTGTACAGGACACAGATGGAAGCCGCGCGAAAGGGAATTATCACGGACCAGATGCGCGCCGTGGCGAAGAAGGAGTACCGCGACCCGGAAGAAATACGGGCTCTTGTGGCAGAGGGAAAGGTCGCGATATGCGCAAACAGGCTCCACAAATGCCTTGACCCGAACGGCGTGGGTTCGATGCTCAGAACGAAGATAAACGTGAACCTCGGCGTGTCAAGGGACTGCAAGGACTATGACGTGGAGATGGAAAAGGTCATGGCTGCGGTGAACATGGGCGCGGAGGCGATAATGGATCTCTCCTCCCACGGCGATACCGGCCCCTTCCGCAGAAAACTCATCGCGGAATGCCCGGCGATGATCGGCACTGTTCCGGTATACGACAGCGTCATACACTACCGGCGGGATCTTTCCGAGCTTACGGCGAAGGATTTCATCGACGTTGTGAGGCTGCACGCGGAGGACGGCGTGGACTTTATGACGCTGCACTGCGGTATTACAAGGGATACGGTCAGGGAGATCAAAAATCACGGCAGAAAGATGAACATTGTTTCCCGCGGAGGCTCGCTTGTCTTTGCCTGGATGTGCATGACCGGAAACGAGAACCCGTTTTACGAGTTCTACGACGAGATACTCGAAATCTGCCGGGAATACGACGTGACGATTTCTCTGGGAGACGCCTGCCGTCCCGGATGTCTCGCGGACGCCGGAGATTCCTGTCAGATCGGCGAACTGGTGCGCCTGGGAGAGCTTACAAAGCGCGCCTGGGACAGGGACGTTCAGGTCATGGTCGAAGGCCCGGGACATATGCCCTTTGACCAGATAGAGGCAAACATGAAGCTCCAGCAGACGATCTGCATGGGCGCGCCCTTCTATGTTTTGGGACCCATCGTTACGGACATCGCTCCGGGATACGATCACATCACCTCCGCCATCGGAGGAACCGCCGCCGCCGCTGCTGGAGCCGCATTTCTCTGCTACGTCACTCCGGCGGAGCACCTCGCGCTTCCGAACCTTGAGGACGTGAAGCAGGGGATCATCGCCTCGAAAATCGCCGCCCATGCCGGAGACATTGCAAAGCATGTTCCCCATTCCAGAGACGCCGACGACCTCATGGGCGACGCGAGAAGGACCTTCGACTGGGAAAAGCAGTGGGAGCTGGCAATCGACGGGGAGACGGCAAAGCGCGTCCGGGACGAGAGAAAGCCGGAGCTTGAAGAAAGCTGTTCGATGTGCGGAAAATTCTGCGCCGTGCGGAGCATGAACCGTGCGCTGAACGGCGAATATATCGATATTCTGTGAGGCGGAAAAAATGGTCAGAATAAACGGAAAAGAAATCGCCGCCGCAGGGAAGACCGTTGCCGAATGCCTTTCGGACGGCGGTTTTGACAAAACGAGAGTTGCCGTCGAGATAAACGGCAATATCGTTCCGAAGTCCCGCTATGAGGCTGCAATTCTTGCCGACGGCGATTCGGTGGAGATCGTAAGCTTCGTGGGAGGCGGCTGATAAGCGATATGGCTTTACCATCAAGGGAGGAAATGCAGCTTGCGTTTTCCCTGCGCCACGGAGAAATACTTGCCGGAAAATTTGGAAAGGCCTCGGTGGCCGTGTGCGGTCTCGGCGGTCTCGGCTCAAACATTGCGGTCTGCCTTGCGCGCGCCGGGATCGGAAGGCTCCATCTCATCGACTTTGACAGAGTGGATATTTCCAACCTGCACCGCCAGCAGTATTTTGCCGATCAGCTCGGAATGTACAAAACTGAGGCAATGAAAGAAAATCTTGCCCGGATTGCGCCTTACTGCCGGGTCGAAACCGACACCGTTAAGCTTACGGCGGAGAACATACCGGCGCTTTTGGCCGGGGAAGAGATCATCTGCGAGGCGTTCGACCGCGCCGAGGAGAAATCCATGCTGGTCGATGCGGTCGCAGAGAGCTTTCCGGAGAAATACCTCGTCTGCGGTTCGGGAATGGCGGAGCTTGCCTCGGCAAATCTGATCCGCACGCGAAAACTCGGAAGCCGGTTCTATCTTTGCGGGGACGGGACAAACGGCGTGAAAAGCGGAGGCGGGCTTTTTGCCACGCGGGTCATGGCCTGTGCCGCGCACCAGGCGCACATGGTGCTGCGCCTTATCGCCGGCGAGACGGAGCCGTGAAAAAACTGAAAAAGAGAGGATTTTGGATAAATGGAAGACAAACTGGTTATCGGCGGACACGAGTTCACGTCGCGGTTCATCCTCGGCTCGGGAAAATATTCCCTTAAGCTTATTGAGGCCGCCGTGCACGATGCGGGAGCCGAAATCATAACTCTTGCCGTTCGGCGCGCGAACACCGCCGAACACGAAAACATCCTGGACTATATTCCCCGGGGAGTAACGCTTCTTCCCAACACCTCCGGTGCGAGGAACGCCCAGGAAGCCGTGCGCATTGCGCGGCTTGCAAGGGAGCTTGGATGCGGGAACTTTGTGAAAATCGAGATAATGCGCGATTCCAAATACCTTC
This sequence comes from Clostridiales bacterium, assembly GCA_016303065.1. GTDB lineage: Bacteria > Bacillota > Clostridia > Oscillospirales > QAMX01 > SIG499. The sequence goes on along the minus strand of JAEDMJ010000015.1, from coordinate 5,168 downwards.
TTCCCGACAACGACGAAACCGTGAGGGCCACGGAGATCCTTGTGCGGGAGGGGTTCGTGGTAATGCCGTATATGTATCCCGATCTTTACGCCGCACGGGCTCTTGCCGACGCCGGAGCGGCGGCGGTCATGCCCCTTGCCTCGCCGATAGGCTCCAACCGTGGACTTGCCACGCGGGATTTCATAAAGATACTGATCGACGAGATCGACCTTCCGATCATCGTGGACGCCGGGATCGGAAAACCGTCCCAGGCCTGCGAAGCGATGGAGATGGGCGCTGCCGCCGTCATGGCGAACACGGCGCTCGCGACTGCCGGAAACCTTCCGATGATGGCCTCCGCCTTTAAGAACGCCGTAGAGGCGGGAAGAAAAGCGTATCTTGCGGGTCTTGGAAGAGTTCTGGAGCGCGGCGCGTCCGCCTCGGATCAGCTCACCGGATTCCTTCGGTGATGAAAGTCGGAGGCGAAAAAGTGGAAAACAGCTTTTTTGTGGATTCGGAAAAACTGTCCGAAGCGGCGCTGGAAAAAAAGCACCGGCTCGAAAACGACCCGTCGTCCAGAAAAAACCACATGGAATATCTTCCGGGAATGGAGATTATCAAGTCGGACATATGCCAAAAGGTCATGTCCCATGTCGAAACCTACGACGGGACAAAATATACTCCGGCGGACGTGGAGGCGGCGCTTGGACATGAGACCTGCTCCGTCGAAGATTTCAAGGCGCTTTTGAGCCCGGCGGCGGAAGGGTATCTTGAACAGATGGCCCGGCGGGCCCGGCTTGAAACGAGGCGGCATTTCGGAAACAGCGTATGCCTCTTTACGCCGCTTTACATTGCCAACTACTGCGAGAATTACTGCGTATACTGCGGCTTTAACTGCTACAACGACATAAAGCGTATGAAGCTGTCCTTTGAAGAGATCGAACGCGAGATGCGCGTTATCGCGGATTCGGGAATGGAAGAGATACTTATCCTGACCGGGGAAAGCCGCAGTATGAGCAGCGTCGAATATATCGGCGAGGCCTGCCGTCTGGCCCGGAAGTATTTCCGGCTGGTCGGGCTGGAGATATATCCGGTGAACACGGATGAATACCGTTATCTTCACGAGTGCGGAGCGGATTTCGTCACGGTTTTTCAGGAGACCTATGACAGGGATGCCTACGAAAAGCTTCATCTTCTCGGACACAAGCGCGTGTGGCCCTACCGCTTCGACGCCCAGGAGCGCGCGCTGGCGGGAGGAATGCGCGGCGTTGCGTTTTCGGCGCTGCTGGGGCTTTCGGATTTCCGCAGGGACGCGCTGGCGGGAGGCCTCCACGCGTTTTTCATCCAGCGGAAATATCCCCACGCGGAGATCTCGATGTCGTGTCCCCGCCTTCGCCCGATCGTCAACAACGAGAGCATAAATCCCGTCGGAGTCGGGGAAAGACAGCTCTGTCAGATAATCTGCGCATACCGGATATTCATGCCTTTTGCGGGCATCACGGTTTCCTCCCGGGAGAGCGCAGAATTCCGGAACGGTATCACAAAGATCGCGGCAACGAAGGTGTCCGCCGGAGTTTCGACGGGGATCGGGGATCATGAAAAAAGTATAAGGGAAAAAATACGGACAGCGCTTCCGGAGACGAGCAGTTTGAGATAAACGACGGACGCAGTCTTGAAGACATGTACCGGGATATTGCCGCCGCGGGGCTCCAGCCGGTGCTCAACGATTACATCTATGTCTGATATAATCTGCGTGACGAACCGAAAGCTCTGCTCCGGAGATTTTCTGAAGAGGATCGAAGAAATCGCCGCCTGCCGTCCCGGTGCGATAATACTGCGGGAAAAAGACCTTTCCGAGGACGAATATGAACGCCTTGCGGAAAAGGTCATGCGGATATGTTCGGGAGAAGGCGTGTTCTGCATTCTGCACAGCTTTGCCGCAGCGGCGAAAAAGACGGGCGCAAAAGGTCTGCATCTGCCTCTTTCCATGCTTTTGAGGGCGGAAAAGTCCGAGCTTTTGCCGTTTGAGGCGGTCGGCGCGTCTTGCCATTCCGCCGAAGAAGCCGCCGCGGCGCAGGCGCGGGGATGCACTTACGTAACGGCGGGGCACGTTTTTGAAACGGACTGCAAGGCCGGCCTTGCGCCGCGGGGAACGGAATTTTTGGAGAACGTGTGCAAAAGCGTTAAAATTCCCGTCCTTGCGATCGGCGGCATCAACCGCGAAAACGCCTGGAAAGCGAGACGGGCGGGCGCCGCCGGACTATGCGTTATGAGCGGGCTTATGAAGTGTGAAAATGTCGAAAAGTATTTTACGGATATGGAAAAAGGCAGGGAGATGAAATGAGTATCGACCGAAAAAATCTTCTGCTCTATGCTGTGACGGACCGCGCGTGGACGGGAAAGAAAACACTGACCGAACAGATCGAAGAAGCTCTGTCCGGCGGCGTCACCTGCGTTCAGCTCAGGGAAAAAGGTCTGAGCGAGGCGGAGTTTGTTGACGAGGCCGTAAAGGTCGGGGCTGTTTGCCGCGCCTTCGGCGTTCCGCTCATCATAAACGACAATCTGAGCGTTGCCCTGGCGTCCGGCGCGGACGGAATCCACGTCGGCGCGGAGGATATGGCGGTGAGCGAGATCCGGGCAAGGACCGGGCGCGATTTCATAATAGGCGCCACTGCAAAGACCGTGGCAGCGGCGCGGAAAGCCGAAGCTGACGGCGCGGATTACCTTGGGGTCGGAGCGGTGTTTCCGTCGCCGACAAAGAAAAACGCCGTGCGCATAGACGCCCGGCAGCTCAAAGAGATCTGTTCGTCGGTTTCAATCCCCGCCGTTGCCATCGGCGGCATAAATCTTTCAAATGTGGAGGGGCTTTCCGGGTGCAGGATGAGCGGCATTGCCGTTGTTTCTGCGATTTTTGCTGCGGAGGATATTGCGTCTGCGGCAAGGGAGCTCAAACGTCGTGCGGCAAAGGCGGTGGAGGAATGAAGCTCGGAGCGATATTTGACGCGGACGGAACCCTTTTGGACTCGACAAATCTCTGGGACACGGCGGCGGAGAGGTATGTCCTCTGCTGCGGAAAGACGCCGGAGGAGGGTCTTGGAAAAAAGCTTTTTCCTATGACGATGATCGAAGGAGGGGAATATATAAGGCAGAGATACGGCCTTGAAGGTTCGGCGCAGGACATATGCCGCGGCGTTGTGGAGCTTATAAGCCACGGATACAAAAACGAGGTTCTCGAAAAGCCCGGAATAAAAGACTTTCTTCGGGGGCTTTCGGAGATGAGCATACCGATGACCATCGCCACGGCGGGGGACCGGGGAATTCTCTCCGCGGCCCTTTCGCGCCTTGGAATTGCGGGGTATTTTGAAAAGATTTTTACCTGCTCCGAGCTTGGCACGGGAAAGCATGAGCCGAGGATCTATCTTGAGGCCGCGGAGTTCATGGGAACGCTGCCTTCAAACACCCTTGTGTTTGAAGACGCCGTCCACGCCGCCCGTACCGCGGCGGGAGCCGGTTTCCGCGTCGTCGGCGTTCGGGACGTCGACCCGGCGGCCGAAGAGGAGCTGAGGAAAACGGCCTGGACCTATTTGGAAAATTTTTCGGACTTTGAAGGGTTTGCGAAGAAAGTGAGAGGGCTTGAATGATGCGGACAGCACTTGCGATTGCCGGAAGCGATTCCTGCGGAGGCGCCGGAATACAGGCTGACATAAAGACAATGACCGCCAACGGGGTTTTTGCCATGAGCGCCGTAACGGCGCTTACGGCGCAGAATACCACCGGGGTCTTTGCTGTTTCGGAAGTTGCGCCTGAGTTTTTGTCCCGGCAGCTCGACGCTGTGTTTGAAGACATCCGCCCGGACGCCGTGAAAACCGGCATGGTTTCTTCCCGGGAGCTCATCTCGGAAATCGCCGGTAGGCTCAGGTTTTACGGCGCGGAAAACATCGTCGTTGATCCGGTCATGGTTGCCACAAGCGGTTCGAGCCTTTTGAAATCCGGTTCGCTTGAAGCTTTGAGAACGGAGCTGTTGCCGCTTGCGGCGGTTGTCACTCCGAATATTCCGGAGGCCGAGGCTCTTGCGGAGATGAAGATCTTGTGCGAGGCGGACATGCGCGCCGCGGCAAAGCGCATCGGGGATGAGTGCAGATGCGCTGTTTTGTGCAAGGGCGGGCACGGCGGGTCGGACTCGGCGGCCGACGTTCTCTACCGGAACGGGGAGTTTACCCGGTTTTATGGAAAGCGAATCGCAAACCCCAACACGCACGGGACGGGGTGCACGCTTTCAAGCGCCATCGCCTCGAATCTTGCAAAGGGCTTCGGCCTGGAAGCCGCCGTTGAACGCGCGAAAAAGTATGTTTCCGGCGCGATTGCCGCGGGGCTTGACATCGGAAAGGGGCGCGGACCCCTTAACCATATGTTCTGTCTTGACGGAAGCTTTTTCGGAGGGCCGGAAGAATGAGGCGCTGTGTGATCGTCTCCGGAGCGGAAATCGGGGACTATGCCTTTGCGAAGAGTCTGCTCCGGGACGGCGACTTCAACGTGTTCTGCGACTGCGGACTGCGGCACATGGAAAGGCTTGGGATAAAGGCCGATCTCATCGTTGGCGATTTCGACTCCCACGAAATTCCGGACACCTCCGCGGAGACGATCGTGCTTCCCCGGGAAAAGGACGACACGGACACCGTTTTTGCCGTAAAGACCGCTTTGGCGCGGGGCTTTTCGGAGTTTCTGCTTGTCGGCGCGGCGGGCGGAAGGATGGATCACACCCTCGGAAACATTTCCGTTCTGCTGATGCTGGACTCTCTGGGCTGTCGCGCGGTGCTTGCGGACGACTATTCGCTTATGGAGGTCGTGTCCGGGGACACGGCGCATATTGACGGCTCCTGGGCATATTTTTCGCTTCTCGCAGTAAACGGGTCTGCGCGCGGCGTTGACATCAAAAACGCAAAATACCCCCTGGAGAATGCGGAGATAACCGGAGAATACCAGTACGGGATAAGCAACGAAACGCTGCCCGGAAGGACTGCGGCCGTAAGCGTGAAAGAGGGACGGCTTTTGCTGGTGAAGGTCAGGGGAGATATCCTCTGCTGAAAAAATGCGAATCTCCGCATATGTCCTTTTCGGTGAAGGATGTATGCGGAGTGTTCGTTTGTCAATGATGTGAGACCGTAAAAAGAGATAGAGTTTGTTAGTTT
>JAEDMJ010000051.1 GCA_016303065.1 Clostridiales bacterium | reverse complement strand
TCCCCGCCGCAGCCGAAAACGGTTATCACCCGCCCCTTTGTCGAAGGTCTGACCGTGTTCAGAATGTTCTCCAGCGAGTCCGGCGTGTGTGCATAGTCGATCATGACGGTATAGGGTCTGCCGACCGGAACGATCTCCGCTCGCCCGCAAACCCCGTGAGCCAGGGCGAGCCCTTCGGAAATTTCCTGAAGGGAAAGGCCGAGTTCAAGGCACACTCCGATCGCCGTGAGCGCGTTGGCCACCGAGAACATCCCCGGTATTCCCAGCTTCATCCGCTTTATTTCCGCCCCGTAGAGAGCCTCGAATTCCACCGAATCGGGAAAAAGCCTGATATACTTCGCAACGAGGTCCGCGCTGTTTTTCTTCACGGAAAAGGTGAGCCGGCGTCCCCTTGCCGAAGCCAGCATCGTCCCGGCATAAGCGTCGTCCAGGTTGACGACCGAGCTGTCCGCATTTTCAAACAGAATTGCTTTTGCCGCCGCATAGTTTTCCATCGTCCGGTGGAAATTGAGATGGTCCTGAGTCAGATTCGTAAATGCGGCAACGCCGAATTTGAGTCCCGCAACCCGCCCAAGAGCGAGAGAGTGGGAAGAGACCTCCATAACGCAGTATTCGCAGCCCGCGTCCGCCATGCGCTTAAAATATCCGTGGAGCTCCGGCCCCTCCGGAGTCGTATTCGGACTGAGCTCGGAAGCGCCGTCTATAAGGATCTCATTCGTTCCGATAAGTCCGCATTTTTTTCCGAAGTGTTCAAGAATTTCAACGATGAGGTGTGTGGTCGTTGTCTTTCCGTTCGTCCCCGTGACGCCGACGAGCACAAGCTTTTCCGCCGGTCTGCCCGCAAGATTTGCGGCGGCCAGCGAGTAGGCTTTCTCGGCGTTTTCCACGCGGACGGCCGGCGTGCCTTCCGGCGCGCCGATATCGCACAGCACCCCCGCCGCGCCGTTTTTCATCGCGCCCGCGGCGTACGTCATGCCGTGTATTCCCGAGTCCGCTCCCGGAAGCGCGGCAAAAAGCATTCCCGGTCCGGCTTTCCTGCTGTCGTTCGTGATCCCGGTTATCTCCGTATTTTCATCGATCCCAACAAACTCCGCGTTGAGACCGAAAGCAACGTCTTTAAGCTTCATGCTTTTTTCACTCTCCCTTGCTTTGCATTCTCCGAAAATCTATTCGCCCGTGTTTTCGGTGGTATAGAAGTCGACCGTGATAACCGAGCCGTAGGTCACGGTTCCTTCTCCCGGCGCCGGCGACTGGTTCCTGACGGTGAATTCGCTTCCTCCTGCGGAACCCAGCGCACCGGAAGCGTCGAGGTACAGTCCGATCAGGCTCAGGTAATCGACCGCTTCCTTGTAATTCATGCCCGAAAGATCCGGGATTTTGATTTCAGTCTTATCCGGCTCAACTCCGCAATACAGTATCACCGTGGAGTTGCTTGCAATGGTCGAGCCAGACACCGGATACTGGGCCGTGACCGACGGGCCGTCCCCGACCACTTTCACATTGAGGCCCGTTTCCTCAACGACCGCCTTCGCCCAAGCCGCGTCTCCGCCGACGGTCAAAGGCACTTTGATCGACATGCTCGCAAGCTCCTCTTCGGTATACTCGGCTTCAACCCCGAGATAGGGGAGAATCTCGCTCATGACCTTTCCGACCACAGGAGCGGCAATCTGTCCGCCCTGGTAAAGCTTTCCGGTGGGCTCGTCGAGAAGGACAAGAACCGCAACCTGGGGATCGTCGCACGGCGCAACGCCGAGGAAGGAGGCGATGTAGAAGTCCTTTCCCTCAACGATCGACTTGTCTCGCTTTTCGCTCGTACCCGTCTTTCCTCCGACGCGGTACCCGGCAACGTAGGCGTTTCCGCCGGTTCCTCCTTTGACGACGCTTTCGATAAGGCCGCACATCGTCTCCGAGGTTTTTTCCGAAATAACCTGTCGAACCACCTTCGGCTCATACTGTTCGACCACGTTTCCGTTCCCGTCCACCAGCGCGTCCACAACGTACGGCTCCATGAGATATCCGCCGTTGACGACCGCGCTCACAGCCGTGATGAGCTGTATGGGCGTGATCTTGAAGGTCTGGCCGAAGCCGTACGTCGCAAGCGACACGTTTCCTCCCGCCCGGACGTTTGAGAACGTATCGTAAACGTGGTAGTGCACGCCGCCGACGGGAGTGCTCTCGCCCATCATGTCTATACCCGTCTTTTCCGTGAAGCCAAAGCCCTCAAAATAGCTGTAATAGGTCTGGTGGCCGATGCTCAGTGCGATATCGATGAATGCGCAGTTGCAGGAATTCTGGAGCGCCTTCGCAAAAAGCTGGCTTCCGTGTCCCGACGTTTTCCAGCACCCGATATTCGTTTCATCCACGGTGCTGTATCCCGCGCAGTAGAAGGAAGAACTGAGGTTTTTCACGTTCTCCTCAAGGGCAATCGAAGCGGTTATGATCTTAAACACCGACCCCGGCTCATATGGCACCTGTATGGCGTCGTTTGTCCACTGCTCATAGAGCGCCTCAAGGTACGCCTTATTGTATTCGTCCCCGGACAGGGCCTCTATCCGGGCGGCAAGCTCTTCGTCGGCGATATCCCGCGGCGAATTCAGGTCGTAGTCCCCCTTCTGCGCCATACCGAGCACCGCTCCGGTGTTCACGTCCATCACAATTCCGACGACCCCGGAGCACCCGTTCTCTTCAAGGGCGATCTCGAGGTATTTTTCAAGTATCTGCTGAACTCCCACATCCGCCGTAAGGCGCAGACTGTATCCGTCCTGAGCGTCCACCCGCTGTTCAAAGTAGAAGGAGAGGGAATTGCCGCTGTTGTCCTTTGCCGTGACAACGCGCCCGGCAACCCCCGAAAGGACCTCGTCGTACTTCAGCTCAAGTCCGTATTCACCCTCGTTGTCGTAGCTTGTAAAACCGAGAACGCTGGAAAAAAGATTGGCATAGGGGTAATATCTCTTTGTATCCTCGTAAAATTTGATAGAATTGTAACCCGTCTCCACCACGAACGCCCGCACCTCGTCGGCAAGCTCCGGTTCGGCCCTGCGCTTGATAAGCTGGTACATCGTGTTTTTCTTCAGCACCTTGCCGAGAACGGTTTCATAGTCAAGGCCGAGAATATCCGAAAGCCCCCTTGCAATGGCTTCCTCCGTCCCCTCTTTGACCTCGTTGGGCGCCACGGCGATCGTATCCACAGTGACGCTCTGGGCAAGCACCACATTGTTCCGGTCGTATATCGTGCCCCTCGACGGCGTAATGAGAAGATCCCTCGTCTGCTGCTCCGCAGCCATTTCCTGGTATTCAGCCGCATTGACTATCTGAAGCTTGATAAGATGCCAAACGATATACGGTATCAGAAGGATGATCGCCGCCAGCACGCCGATCATCCTGAATTTTCTCGTTTTTTCAATGTCAAATTCTTTCTTCACGTCAGAACCGTCCCGCTTTCCCGGAAAGACCGAATACTTCTCTTGATTATTATGGCTTTGTGCGCGCTCTTATGTCTTCCGACATCTTTCCAAAAGTGTCCAAGTCGGCGGACAGGGAGCGTACGCGCTCAAATCCCCCATCCGCCGGCTTTTCTCTCAAATATCTCAGTTTATATAATTCCAGATTTTTTCCGCAGTCCCGAACAGCACCTGCCCGAGATATCCGGGCAGCGTCGCGGTTTCGCTGGCTTGTCCGCCCACGACAAAGTGGTCGCCTTCTCCGTAGTTCACGTTCACCGTGTTGTCCGAAGTTGCGGGCTGCATATTCAGCTCTTCCTCGGCATAATTCAGCATTTCAAGCTCCGTCATCTCAGAGCTCAGCCTGTATGAAAGCCTCGTCTCCTCCTTCTGAAGCTCTGCGATCTCTCTCTGAAGGGCATAGGACTTCACCGCAAGCTCGTTTATCTCCCCCGACATGTCCACAAGCTTATACAGGGCTATCGAAGCGATGAGCGCAGCCGCCAGGTACAGTGCCGCAGAGAGAGCTTTCGGAGCCCTGCGGCGGCGAACCGAATACCCGGTCTCTTCAAATATTCCCGCGGAGGGCATCGGCCGGTATTCCGGCAGGGTTTCTTTTTCGGGATTTTCTTCCGGAGCAGGAGCCGGAGCCGGAACCGCTCTGACCGCAGCCTGTCCGTCGCTTTCGTATATCATTCCGGAGTTTCCCGAAGCCATATCTTTATATTTAAGGACGCGCGGATCTTCGCTTTCCGCGCTTCCGGTATAGTCCGTGTATTTTTTCACAGCTGTAACTCTCCTGTTCCCGTCAGCCGTTTTCCGCCTCAGAGTTTTTCGGCAATTCTGAGCTTTGCGCTCCGCGCTCTCGGATTTCCGGCAAGTTCCGCCTCTCCGCTCACGATCGGATGTTTTGTAAGATTTTTCAGCGCCGGTTTTTTTCCGCAGACGCAAACCGGAAAATCCCTCGGACACACACAGCCCGACGAAAGGTCGTTTATGATGCCCTTGACAAGCCTGTCCTCGCCGGAGTGGAAGGTTATGACGCAAAGTCTCCCCCCGGGAGCCAGCAGCTCCGCCGCAGCCCGGACTCCGAGGCCCACCGCCGAAAGCTCTCCGTTCACTTCCATGCGTATCGCCTGGAAGCTCCGCTTCGCCGGATGCTGCTTCTCACGCTTCGCCGCACCCTCGGGTATGGCCGATGTGATTATGTCCGCAAGCTCCAGTGTCGTCTTTATCTCTGCCTCCGCCCGTCTTGCGACAATGCGCGCGGCAATTCTCGAAGAAAATTTTTCTTCGCCGTATTCAAAAAGAATTCGTCTCAGTTCGGATTCGGGGTATCCGTTGACAACATCCGCCGCGCTCAGCTCGTCCCTTGAGTCCATTCTCATGTCCAGAGGCGCGTCTGCCATATAGGAAAAACCTCGTTCGGCGGTGTCAAGCTGGTAGGATGAAACGCCGAGATCAAAAAGAATACCGTCGGCTTTTTCCACCCCGGCCGAAGCCGCAGCTTCGGCAATGTCCGAAAAATTTGACCTCACCGGAACGAAACGCCCGCCAAAGCGCGAAAGCCGCTCCCCCGCGGCACGAATGGCGTCCCCGTCCCTGTCAATTCCGATGAGCTTTCCCCCGGAAAGCCTTTTCAGTATTTCTTCGGAGTGTCCGCCTCCGCCGAGAGTGGCGTCTATATAAATCCCGTCGGGGTCAATGTTCAGTCCTTCGATGCATTCTTCCAAAAGCACCGATTTGTGCACGAACCCGCTCATCCGCCGAACGGCAGCGAATCCATGATGCCGCTGATCTCATCTTCACTGATCGCCTGCTGCGCTTCTTCCCACTTGACGGTGTCCCATATCTCCGCGTGATCCTGCATACCGGCAACGGTGACGTTTTTTCCCAAACCGGCAAATTCCCTGAGATTCTGGGGAAGAAGAAGCCTCCCCTGCTGATCCACGGAACACTCGGCCGCAACGGAAAAGAAAAATCTTCTCACTTTTTCACGGCTGCTGTCAGGAAGGCTGTTGAAGCGGTCGGTGAACTTCTTCCATTCCTCCGGGGAGAAGAGCATGAGAAACTGCCCGATGCCGCGGCAGACGATGATCTTTTCCCACATATCGTCGCGGAAACGCATCGGAAAGAAAATGCGCCCCTTTGCGTCAACCGTGTGCTGACTGCTGTTTATGAGCATTTTCCTTCCATCTCCCTTCCGCCTGCGGCACTTTACTTCTACTAAGTCTCCACTCAGCTACCCTTTTACTATATTATACCTTCCTTCACCTGAAATTGCAATAGGGAACGCACGGTATTTTGAAAAATTTTTATTCTGAGGAAAACTTGTCCCCCTTTTTCTTCCGGAAAAAGACAAAATGCAAAACAAAACAAATGTTCGTTTATCTGTTCGCCCCGCCCGTCGAAATAATTGTCAATCTATCAGTCCGTCCCGGCGCGATTTCTGTTCAATCAGCCGAAAATATAAAAACCGTCACATTGAGCATTGACTTTTGACGGATATTGAGTTATTCTATTAGCGTAGTAAACTTAAAGTGATTATGTTTAATTTATCTCCGCGCCGTGGGCGCGGTTCATGCAGTAAGGAGACTTAGCCGATTATGCTGACGAGAGAAATAACCGTTAACAATCCGGTGGGGCTTCACGCCCGCCCCGCGACTTACTTTATACAGAAGGCAAACGAGTTTCGCTGCGGAATCTGGGTCATCCGCGAAGACCGCCAGGTCAACGCCAAGAGTCTTCTCGGAGTTCTCTCCCTCGGCGTGACCAAGGGCTCTACCATCACCATCAAGGCCGACGGCGTCGACGAGCAGGTTGCCATTGACTCTCTCTGCGAGCTCATCGAGTCCGACTTTTCCGCAAAGTAAATAATTTCCAAACGTCACGGGGACGGAGTTGCAATTGCCGCTCCGTCCTCTGGTTTTCAGGCCGAAAATCCGGAAAGGAACGAATGACAGAAGAGGAACTCAAAGAAAAAGCCCTTTCACTCCCCCTTCTTCCGGGAGTTTACTTTTACCGCGATTCTGCCGGAACGATCATCTACATCGGCAAGGCAAAGCTTTTAAAAAACCGCGTCAGTCAGTACTTCCATTCAAACCGCGCGCCCAAGACCGAGCTCATGATCCGCCACGCCAGAAGCCTTGAATACGTCGTCACCGCGGACGAGTTCGAAGCGCTCGTTCTGGAGTGCACGCTTATAAAGCAGTACAAACCGCGGTACAATATTCTGCTCAAGGACGACAAGGGCTACCCCTTCATTCGCGTCGACAGGAGCAGGCTTTATCCGCGGTTTGAGGTCGTCAACAAAAAAATGCCCGACGGCGCCGATTATTTCGGCCCCTACGGCGGAAGAAATATTGCCTTCGGCGTAATCGAAGCCGTCTCCTCCGCCCTGGCGCTTCCCGTGTGCAGCAGGGAATTTCCGAGGGACATCGGAAAAAACCGTCCCTGCCTGCACTATCAAACCGGCCGGTGCTACGGTCCCTGCCGTCCGGAGGAGTCCGCCCTGCACTACCGCGAGCTCTTTGAAAAAGCGCTCTTTATTCTCGACAACAAGTACGTCGAGCTGATGAACTCTCTCAAAGCCGAAATGGAGGCCGCAGCCGAAGAACTCAACTTTGAAAAAGCGGCCGCTTTACGGGACAGATACCGCGCCGTCTCCGCGCTGAGCGAGCGCCAGAAAGTATTCACGGATCTGAAAGGCGACGTGGACGCGTTCGGCTGGCACAGCGGACAGGTCAGATCGGCTTTTTCGGTAATATCCCTTCACGGCGGCGTGATATGCCGCACGAGGACCGAATCCGCAAAGCTCACTCCGGAGGAGTTCCGCGAAGCCGTTCCGGAATATATAAAGCAATTCTACTCATCGTCGCCGGAGCTCATCCCCGACAAAATTCTTCTCTCTTCCGACTTTGAAGACAGCGGGCTTATCGCCAGACTTTTTGCCGGGCTGCGCGGAAAGCCAACGGAGCTTGCGTTTCCCAAAAGGGGCGTGCCGCGCCGGCTTTTGTCCATGGCCGAAGAGAACGCAAAGCGCGAGGTCGAACGCACAACGGAGCGCGCCGAGCTCGACGACCGCGCCGTGGCGGAGCTTTCAAAGCTCTGCGGCTTTTCGGACTCACTGCGCGTTATCGAAGCTTTCGACATTTCAAACACTTCCGGAAGCGAATGCGTGGCCTCAATGGTGCGGTTCACCAACGGACGCCCCGACAAGAACTTTTACAGACGCTTTAAGATCAAAAGCTTTTCCGGCCAGGACGACTACCGGGCAATGGCCGAGGCCGTTTCCCGGCGCTATTCCGAGAAAAACGCGGAGCTTCCGGATCTGCTCCTTGCCGACGGCGGCGCGGCGCACGCCGCCGCGGTCACAAGAGCTTTGTCAAAGCTCGGCCTTTCCGGAAACGTCCTCGGAATGGTGAAGGACGACCGCCACCGCACGCGTGCGCTTGTAAACGCCGAAGGACAGGAGCTGAGTCTCGCTTCAAGTCCCCCGGCCTTTTCCCTTGTCACGGCGATCCAGGACGAGGCGCACAGGTTTGCCATAACCTATCACCGCCACCGCCGCGCAAAAAAACTCACCTCCTCCGCGCTTGACGAAGTGCCCGGAATCGGCCCGAAGCGAAAAGCGGCGCTTTTGAAAGCCTTCGGCTCTGTCAAAGCCATAAAAGCGGCGGACATTGCGGCGCTTTCCGAAATTCTCCCCTCATCCGCCGCCGAAGAGGTATTCAATCACTTCCACGGCAAACAATAAGACTGCGGCCTTGCGCCGCAAGAAACGGAGACTACAAAATGCGAATCACATCCGGTTCCGCCCGCGGCATAAACCTGAAATCCGTTCCCGGCCAGGACACCAGACCCACAAGCGACATGGTCAAGCAGGCGATTTTCAATATTCTTCAGTTTGAGCTCGGCGGAAGACATGTTCTCGACCTTTTCGCCGGAACCGGTCAGCTCGGGCTTGAAGCGCTCAGCCGCGGCGCGGCCGACGCGGTATTTGTGGACCGGGCTCCCGAGGCACTGGAGGTGATCCGCGAAAACGTCCGCAGGACCGGTTTTTCGGATTCTTCCCGCATTGTCAAAAGCGACTACAAAGCTTTTTTGGGGAGCGCGGCAAAAAAAAGCTTCGATCTGATCCTTCTGGACCCCCCTTACCGTGAAAAATTTGTTCCCCGGATACTAAATTATGTCGAAACATTTGACATTTTATCCGATTGTGGTATAATAATCTGTGAGACGTCCTCCTCAGAGCGTATGCCCGGCGAAGTCGGACGGCTCAAACTCTCAAAACAGTATAAATACGGCGGAACGGCTCTCTCCGTTTACAGGCCCTGCAAGGGGGATGATGCAGAATGAGCGAAAGGATCGCTGTTTGCCCCGGAAGTTTTGACCCCGTAACGCTCGGTCACCTCGACATTTTCCGACGCACTGCGGACATTTTTGACAGGGTCATCGTTCTTGTGATGCAGAACGCGCAAAAGCGCGCGCTGTTCACTCCCGAACAGCGCCGCGACATAATACTCGCTTCCCTGAACGGAGCGCCCGGGATAAGCGTTGTGTGCAGCAGCGGCATATGCGCCGACGCTGCCCGCGAACTCGGCGCCTGCGCCATTGTGAAAGGCGTCCGCTCTTCCGCCGATTTTGACTACGAAACCGACATCGCGGCAGTAAACCGCGGGCTTGGCGCACCCGAAACCGTCTTCATCCCCTCAAACCCGATATACAGGCACGTCAGCACCAGCACGGCGCTTCACCTTTACCGGCTCGGCACGGACGTGACTTCGTATTTTCCCTCAGCCGCGATTGACGCTCTCAACAGACTCGAAAGTGCCTCGTCGCGATGAATCGCCCGCAGTTTAAATCTTTCTGCACCGTCAGTCAAACATCAAGGAGGCTGTCATAATGGACAGACGTCAGACAACAGAAGATCTTATCAATCAGCTCAACGAGCTTCTCAACGAAGCGTGGACCATGCCCCTGAGCGGCGGAAAAGCAGTTGTCGACCGCGAAAGAGTCAACGATCTTTTGAACGAGATCAACAGCACTTTCCCCGAAGAGATACAGCAGGCCCGCGCCATACTAAGCGCGCAGAACGAACTCAAGGCCGCCGCCGAACGCGACGCGGACGCCATAATCCGCGACGCCGAGACCCGCGCCCGCCGCCTTGTCGAGGACAGCGTTATCGTACGCGAAGCAAGACGTCTCACCGCCGAAATCGTGAACCAGAAAAAGGCCGAAGCCCAGAACATCATCGCCGAAGCAAATTCCCAGGCCGACGCGATCATTGCCGAGGCAAAGAACAAGGGCAACCAGCTTCTCTCCGAAGCAACTGCAAAGTCCACCGAGCTTCTTAAGCGGAGCGAAGCGCGCGCCGGCGAGATCACAAAGAACGCAGAAAAGGTTTCCCACGATCTCCGCGCCGCAACCGCCGCCTACATCGACAATTCCGTCTCGGCAACCGAACAGGCGCTCAGCGGTTCCCTCACCGAGCTCCGCCGCCTTAAACAGCAGATACGGGCCGGCGCAAACCAGCGCTGATCCGCCTCCCCCTAAAAAAAAAGCCGAATCCCGGTCTTTGATTTACTTTTGCGTTCCAGGCCGAACGCAAAGATAAATCAAAGACCGGGACTTTTTTCCCCGGGCGCAAAGCAAAAAATGCCGAACCATATCTTTATACGTTTTTTTGCCATAGATGTATTAAAACAACGGTATTTCAACCTCTTTTCCGTCTTGCATTGCAGAAGCGTGCGCACAAATACCCGCAGCCGTAATATTTCCGCTGATCGCCTCATCAATCCACGGCTTTCTGTCCTCAGCAATGCTCATTAAAAATTCATGAACCAGATGCGGATGAGAACCATGGTGTCCTCCGCCGGCGCCTACCCTTAAAGAGTCCTGCGGATTGAGCGGATCGAAATTACCTCCTACTGTAAAATGCTGAATTTCTTTCGGCAGCATTTGATAATAATTTGGCACTTCGATTATTTCCGTATTCGTTTCACGTCCTCTTGCGTCTGTTTCTTTTGATGACAAGGTAGTTATATATGGATTGTCACTATCTCTGAAACCCCATTCAAAACTCATTTTGCTTCCATATACAAACATTCCCTCCTGATACACTCTGGCAGTTTCAAACAGAGAACGGGTTGCTTCACCTTTTAAGCCGTTTTCAAACTCAAAAATCGCGCTCTCAACAGGATAGGGATTATTGTACTGTTTTGTCAGCCAATCCTCCATTGTTCCTGAGCCAAAGCAATGCACTTTTTTGATTCGCGATCCGGAAAGTGCAACCATCGGCGCAATTGCGTGCGTCCCATAATACATAGGCGGTAAGCCCATCCAATAAGACGGCCAGTTGCTCATATCCTGATAGTGGGAACCTCTCAGAAACTGGATTTTTCCAAGACGTCCCGATTCGAGCAGATGTTTGACGTGGAAAAACTGATATGTATAAAGCGTTGTTTCCATCATCATATATTTTTTCCTGGTTTTTCGCACCGTCTCGGTAATCCTGCGGATTCCCTCCAAACTGATTGCCATCGGCACTGTGCATGCGCAATGCTTTCCGGCTTCCAATACCTGCACAGTCTGTTCTTCATGAACGGGAATCGGAGTGACAAGATGGACTGCATCTGTTTCAGGGTCATCCAAAATCTCCCGGAAACTGTTATAGCAGCCGTCTGCCCCTATTTCTTTTAAAAAGTGTTCCTGCAAATCGGAATTTGTGTCAAATATTTTTATTTTTCCAACCAGCGGATGTTCTTTATAGATTGGGAGAAAGGCTCCCCCAAATCCCAGACCGACTAAAGCAACATTGATTTTTTTCATAAAAAACAACCTCCTTTTTCTTAATTATAGACCATCGGCTCATATTGCACCATTGACAACCCGGATGAGTTTCATGTACAATATGGAAAAATATTGTCAGGGAAAGTTGTATGGGACTCTATAATATCAGAAATGAGCGCGTTGTACTTTCTGCAGGTCAATGCCTGTTTTCATCGGGAATTATACATCCGAACCGGATTATGCAGGAGCATGATTTGGTTTATATTCTTGAAGGCAGCTGGGAAATATGGCAAAACGACAGCCGTTATGTCCTGTTCCCGGGAGATGTCATTATTCTGCATGCCAATCAGCATCATTTTGGACTTCTTCCATGTGAACCCCGTACACGCACCCTCTTCATCCATGTAAAAAATGATTCGGATGATTTTTTTCAGGATGATATACCAGCTTCAAACCATGTTTTGCTGAACACGGTAATCCATTGTCAATTCAGCGACGATATAAAGAAGTATTTTAAAATAATCGTCCAGCTTTTCGAGTCAGAGAGTTTCATGAAACAAGAAAGCATTTCCTGCTTTTTACGATTGCTTCTGATCGGTCTTGCTGACTGCAAAATGAATTCCGGACATAGCCGGCTCATTCAAAAGGCCTTAATGATCATGCAGAACAACCCGGATAAAATATTCAAATCCGAGGAAATGGCATCACTGCTCTATGTTTCTGCAAGAACCTTCCGGAATAGATTTAAAGACGCGTTTCGCAAGTCGTTTACGCAGTATCAAATGGAAGCTAAGCTGGAAAAGGTATGTTTGATTTTAAAAACCTATCCTGAAATGCGGATCAAAGAAATTGCAGCTAACTTCGGTTTCTATGATGAATTTCACCTAAGCAAAGTGTTTAAAAGGTATTACGGGGTTTCACCAAGCCAATACAGAAAGGACTCCACCGCGAAAGAGCAGTGAATAAATCAACAACACATCGGTTTTGCGGCTACAAAACCGAATGCGCGATCACCTCAGATAAAAGAATAATCACAGCCATAGATATTCATACGGAAGAACAGGCAAATACCGAATGATACTTGCAATTCCATTTCATATGTATGTATTTCATTGTTTTGGACCTCCTTTTGATTTTTTGTGCAGTTGGCAGCCGCACGTTCAATTTATCAAAAGGAGCTTTTTGTTCAGGACTTATTAGGTTAGCCTTATTTGCCCCCCGGTCTGGCCGGTGGGCACTATACAAAAAGCCGTCCGCACAAAATGCGCGGACGGCTTTTTATCTTCATTAGGCTTTCGCGAAAAACTAAACTCAGTTCAGCTCTGCGAAGTACTTGATGGTGCGGACCATCTGGCTGACGTAGGAGTTCTCATTGTCGTACCAGGAAACGACCTGAACCTGATAGGTGTCGTCGTCGATCTTGGCGACCATGGTCTGAGTGGCGTCAAAGATGGAGCCGTAGGTGCTGCCGATGATGTCGGAGGAAACGATCTCATCGGTGTTGTAGCCAAAGGAGGCGGAGGAAGCAGCTTCCATGGCGGCGTTGATGCCTTCCTTGGAAACGTCGGTGCCTTTGACAACTGCGACAAGGATGGTGGTGGAGCCGGTCGGAACCGGGACGCGCTGGGCAGAGCCGATCAGCTTGCCGTTCAGCTCGGGGATGACCAGACCGATGGCCTTGGCAGCG
>JAEDMJ010000050.1 GCA_016303065.1 Clostridiales bacterium | reverse complement strand
AGCCCAGACCGTGCTCTGCATAGCACTCGTAGCATTTTTCCATGATCTCGTTTTTCCTGCGCCTGAAATCTTCTTCGTTTCGTACCCGCACATCATCCCCCCTTTCAAAAACTTATCATTCAATTAATTATAACACGGCCCGACTGAAAATGCAATGTTTTTTCTTTCCGAAATAAGTGTATTTTTTCGCCCGCAGATACTTTTTTGGGAAAGCAAGAGCCGCCGAATCCCCCCCCTTTTTAGCGTACTTGTCCCCGGCTTTTTCCGGCTCCCTCGCCCGGCAGGAGGGAAGCGAAAAAAGCGCGCCGCCGCGTTTTTCGGAAAAGCCGGAACCGAAATCCGGCTTGCAGACGCAAAAGTCCCCGGCAGGTCGGATTTCGTCTCTTTTTCCGGAGCATTTTCCCCGCAATATTGCAAATTGCCTCCCGCTATGCTATACTTTTTCTGTGATCGGCGCATAAATGCGCCAAAAGCCGCCGCCGGAGCCGCAAGCCCCCCCAAAAAAGCCTTCCCTCCCCCAAAAAATCGCCGCAGAAAGAGGTGTCAGTACAGTGTTCTACCGCACAAAACCAAACTCACTTGCCGCCGGCATCATCTCGGAGCTTGAAAAGCTCCGCATATACGACTGCCACGAGCATCTTCCCCCCGAGCGCGAGCGTCTCGCCTCCTCGCCGGACGCGTTCACGCTTTTTTCCCACTACTGCCAGCACGACCTCTACACAGCCGGTCTGGACAAGCCCACCATGGCAAAGCTCCTGTGGGAGCCCGGCGATCCGGATTGGAAATGGCGCGTTTTCAAGCCCTGGTACGAAAAGATGAAGGACACCTGCTACTGCCGCGCGGCGCACATCACGCTCGAGCGGTTCTGCGGCGTGACCGAGCTCACCGACGAAAACTACCGCGCCGTCTCCGAAGTCATCGCATCGAACAACACGCCGGGACTCTACCGTCGGGTGCTTCGCGACGTGTGCGGTATTGAAAAAGCCATAAACTGCGACGGTATCCCCGGCGACGACGAGGGCGGTCTTCTTGCACAGACCGTCTGGGCCGTCGGAGCAAGCTCCGCATCCGAGCTTACCGAAGCTTTCGGGCGCCTCCCCGGCTCTGCCTCCGAGGCCGCCGGGCTTGCCCGCCTCCGGCTTTCCGACGCGCGCAGGCTCGGCGCGGTCGGAATGAAAATCTTCGCGTTCGACACCGCACCTGTCCCGGAGGCTGAAGCGGAAGCGACACTTCTCCGTCTGAAAAACGACCCGACTCTCGTTCTTCCCCAGAATAACCCGCTCAACAATTACCTCAGGCTTTCCCAGATGCTCGCCGCCGGTGAGCTCGGCCTTGTCTGCTGCGTCCACACGGGATACTGGAATGACTACCGCGAGCTGAACCCCTCCGGCCTTTTGCCCTTCATCCGCGAACATCATTTTCACAGAATCGACCTTTACCACGTGGGCTATCCATATGTCAGAGAGGCGATCATGCTCGGAAAAGTCTGGCCCGGCGTCCGCATGAATATGGCCTGGACCTATCTCATAAGCCGCCGTTTTGCCTTTGACGCTCTGGACGAAATGCTGGAAATGCTGCCGGACAACAAGATTTTCGGTTTCGGCGGCGACTACTACGTTGTCGAAAAGATCTTCGGTCATCTTTGCATGGCAAGGGAGACTATCGCAGAGGTTCTTGCGGCAAAGATCGAACGCGGAGAAATGACCCTTGAGCGTGCCCTTGAACACGGGCGGAAGATGCTCTCCGACAACCCAAAAGAGTTTTACGGCTTCTGAAAAAAGCGCTTTCCCCCGGGGGCGCGCATCCCTTTCCCGGCTTTTTGCCCCCATGCTTCAACCGGTTTTTTCCCGGCGGCTTTCAAACAGCGCGTTTTTTCATTTCAAATCCGCTCAAAATCCCGCCTTTACGGCAAAAATCGTCCCGGAATGCCATTCTCCTGGCATTCCGGGACGATTTATTTTTTTTAAGTTTCAGGCCGGAGAGTTGAATCAGAGAATCTTCTTTCTGACCATGATGATCGCCGCCGCAGCCGCGGCAGAGGAAACGAGAGCGATCACCGCCCAGATAAGAATGTCGTTCCGGCGTCCGGTAAAGGGATCTCCGCTGTCTTCGCCGGAATTGTCCGCGTTTTCGGAAGAAACGTCCGTCTCTTCGCCTTCTGCGGGCGGTTCGGAGGTCGTTTCATCGTTGTCCCCGGAGGAGACTGTGGTTCCGTCCGGGCCCGACGGCTCGGAATCGCCCGCTTCGGAGGTGTCCGGGGCAGAAGTCGTCACATCGGAGGAATCCGGAGCCGAAGTCGTCACATCGGAGGAATCCGAGGGAACCGTCGTGTCGGAGGAAGATGCCGGGGGTTCGGAAACGGAGCCCGAGCCGTCTTCCGCGCCGCCTGCGGTCGTATCGGCGGGATCATCGCTTACCGAGCGCATACCCATGAGGCTGAACGCCGTCATGAAGTTCGCTCTGCTCATGCGGGAGAAGAGCGAATATCCTGAGGCTTCGTCCTCCGCGGACGGAGTGCCGAAGAACTTCAGATCAGTGACGGAGAGGATGCCGCCGCCGTTGTTGGAAATGGTGATGACCTGACCTGCGGCGTCTCCGAGTTCATAGAACATATCGGTGCTGGACGTGACCGTCTGAGAATTGCCGTTGATCGCCGCCGAGACCGAAGCGTTAACCGCTTTCAAGCCGATCTGGATATTGTTTATGCCGTTTGCAAGCTTGAATGTGAGCGTCTCGCCCGGGCGGAGGAAGAGCTCGTTCTTCGGACCGTTGTCAAGAAGGTCCCTGACGTCGATCCCGGTTCCGATGCTGCAATTTTCGCTCAGGATAACGATTCCGCTTCCGGTAGTGCTGTTGTAAATCTGACCTGCGGCGGAGTCAAGCTCCTCTTTCGTATAGCTTTCGCTGTCGGAAATATTGGCAACGCCGAGCGCGTTAAGGACATGATCGCGGATCTCGTCAAAGTTCGGGGAAGCCTCGCCGTCGGCGGCATACACGATGCTGTCAGCGGCGTTATTCATCGTGTTGAAGACACGGAAGCCGTCGAACATGATGTCCCTGACGACGGTGTTTCCGTCGGCGTAATATCCGCCGTGGCGGACGACAACCTTGTAGGAGCCGTAATCAAGACCGCTGACTGAGACCACCGGCAGGTTGTAGGATTCAACGGCCTGACCCGAGGTCACACCGGAAGCGCCGGCCTCCGTGTGGGTGTCAACGCGGTAATACTTGCGAAGCGATTCGGTTCCGTCGCCGTTCACCGCATAGAGGAGAACGACCATAATTCCGGAGTCTTCCCGGCAGTTTGCGTAAATGTCGACGCCGGTTCCGCTGAACGTGAATGTCGCTTCGTCGTTGATCATTGTGCTCGTGGCTTCGGTTTTGTTGGAGGGTCCTGCGGCTTCGGCGGCATACTTTGCGTCAAAGCCGTAATAATCTCCGGAGCCTGCAGGGGAAGTCGTCTGGGTTCCCGTGCCAAGGCTTGCGCCGCCGTCCCAGCCGCTGCCGGAATACTCCGCAAAGCCCTCTTCATAGTAGACCGTAGTCGCCGGAACGATGTGCACTCTGTAGGAAATCTGATCATCCGCGTTGTCCCCTGTCCTGACAGTAACGGTGAAGCTGTCAAGCCCGGTCAGAACGGCGGACGGAGTGTACACAAGAGTTTTTCCGCTGACTTTAAGGGTGCCGAATTTGGTGCCGGCCGAACCGGAGTAAGCTATGCTCTTTATGGTATCGTCCGTCAGCTCCGAATTTAAATCGGAGGCTTTGATCTCGATGGGAAGACCGAAGTCCGCGACAAACATTACAACGGAATTGAACTTGTAATACAGATATACGTCTTTTCCGTCTTCACTGCGAACGAGATCCACGCACTCGTACTCGCTGTAACGGTACTGCGCGCTCAGAGCGGGCAGAGTGGACAGATCCGACGAAACGGTCTGCGTTTTTCCGAGACTGTTTACAACGGCGCCGTTTATGACCCTGTTGCCAGTGGTAATTGTTTTGTCAAGCTTGATATTCTCATTAAAAACCGTGTTCTGATTTACGGCGATATTGTATGCGTAGAATTCAAGACTTCCGACACCGTCTGTAATGTCAACATAATGCACAGAGAGCGAATCCGTTGTGACCTTTGCTCTGACATAATAGGTCACAAGCATGCCGTGGCGGTTGAAAATCTCCAGACCCGGCACAATGGCCTCTCCTCCGACAGAGTAAGCTATCTCTCCGGAAATGCTGGTATAATGCCGGCTTTCATCTGCAAATTCGCCGAGATTTGCCTCGTCGTCAACCCATATGACCTTTTCCGTACCACCGTATGTATAGCTTGTGGCCTTGTTGGCGTTGCCGGCAACCTCTGTCGTCCGGCTGTCGCTCGTCGGTGTGACGGTGATCATGTAGACTTCATATTCGGCAGTCTCGCGAGCATAAATCATGCTGATTTCACGGTAGTTATTAGACCAGGTTGAGCTGCTCCCGCCGTTGTACTGATGAACCGTATTGGTATCGTTCGGGTCGCAGTGGAATGCCTGAGTTTTTCCGCTGACAGGGAAAGCGTCGGGGACCCTCTCGCCGGATTCATACTTAACGGCATAGTCCAAAAGGACAAAGTTTTCGCTGTTATAGCTTGTGGACGGCACCTCGCCCCAGTCGACAACAAGCGAATCGATCTCGTCCGTCACCTGCACAAACTGGAGATAGTACGCAACTATCTGATCTCCCGAAGCAACATTTGTCCACTGGGCTCCGTCGGCAGAATAAGCCCAGGAACCGTTCCAATAGCGAATGTAAGCAAAGTCGCTTCCTGAACTTGTCTTGTTGACGCCGGAAGCTTCCGTCTGCTTATTGTCGCTTGCAAGACGTGTGGACTTCCAGTAAACCGCAGTATTGGATTCGATCGTGCCTTCCGCCGGAACAAGATTTTTGATCAAAACGCCGTTTTTGCCGTATGCATCTTCGGCGGAGATCTCTATGGACTCTGCACCGCCGGCAGTCACCGGACGGTTTGTGATCCAGTATTCAACCGTGAGCGGGTCGACCCTGCTGAGGTCTTCTTCGACCGCTGTGACATTCACAGTGTACGTCGCCGCATCCGTAAGCACGAGCGTTGTATCGGCGACGGAATAGATCATGCCGTCAACCGTAAACGGAGAACCAAGAGTCACGCTCGCGGCGTCAACCGCAACTTTCAAAGTCTCCGTCTTGACCGCAACTCCGTCCGCTATATATTCGACCGTGATCGTCCTTGCCTTTTTGAGATTGTTCTTTGCGGTCTCAAGAGCGTCGACAAGCGCTGTCAGGTCGGCAAGAGCTTCGTTCGCCTCCGCCTCGCTGTTGTATGTAGCGCCGCTGACCTCGGTGAGCTTATTCTGCGCCGCGGTCAGCGCGTTCTGATACGCTGTCCAGCTTTCGTCGGTGTATCCGTCGTTTTCCACCTTGTCCAAAGCGTCGATGCGGGCGCTCTGAAGAGCCGGATCAACGGTATAGGTCGCAGTGCCGGGCGTGTATTTGTAGAAATAAAGATCTTGTTGTTCGCCGCTCGCAGTCCAGCTGCTGCCGTTGCAATATACGTATGAGTATCCGGAAAAGAGTCCGCCGGTTCTAATATAATGCACACTGCCAGTGCTGGAATTGGATATTGTAACAGAAGTCTTTGTGCTGTTGATATTTAATGTATAATTCCTGCCGCTCCTGGAAGGATAGAGGTAATTGCTCCCGTTGGACAAATATTTGCTGTATCCAGAATACTCAGTCGTATACGTCCAGAGAGCCGAGCCTGCGTCGCCCGACGGCGTCGCGTTGTTTCCGCTGATGGTTACGTTCGTGCTTCCCTTGCTTGTGTTGAGAGCCAAACCTGTGGAAGCACTTGCGCTGGTCTTGTAAACGATCAGATACTGCGAACCTGAGTCAAGGCCGTTTGTATCGAGCTCGTATACGTCCTCTGTTCCGTCTTGCGAAACGGTGTCCTTGGCGTCGATGGCCGCGGCTTCGACGTCATAAACGCCGGTCACGGAAAAGTGCGGCGCCGTATAGGTGTAATAGCCCTCCGCGTAGGTCCCCTTAATGAGCGAGACGCTTCCGTTCGGGTTGACAACGAAGGCCCCCATGTTGGAAGTGTTCCAGCCGGAGGGAACCGGAACCCTGACGCTTGCCGAGGCGGTGTAGCTGCCCTCCGCCGTCGAGGGAACGATGTTCCAGGCTTTGACATTGTTGGCGCCGTCAATGGCCGGCGCGGTCGTCGTCTCCGCAGAAAGCCCGGTCAGATCGGGTGCCGTGACAAACACTCCGTTGCTTTCCAATGTCACAATATTCGACGCATTCACAGTCGGCGCCACGGCGGGAAGCACCGCGCCGAACGCGGCAATAACGTCGGCGGTATCGGAAACGACCGCCGTGCCGCCGTCCTGGCCGTTGGTGTTGGCAACGTCGCACCAGATGCAGAACATCGAGCCGGCGGGGGCGGCGATAGTACCGCTCTGGAATGTCGTGTAGTCAAACTGAGATGCTTTTGTGGCGCTGCACTGCCAGCTCGAATTTCCGAGGACCCAGTAATAATCCCCATGGGTGTTGATAAGCTTATGTCCCTTGGAGGCAATGGTCTCGGCGGTCGCAACGTCATATCCGCCCCAGCCGGAAGTCCAGTAGCAGACCTCATACTCACTGTTGATCTGTCCGGACGTATAATCCTTATAATAGAATCCGTCGTTGAATGCGCGGGGGGTCATTCCGGCGGCGATAATTATGTCGGCGGCGTCGTTCATAAATGCCACAAACTTATTGTACATCGTCTGCCCCATGCCTTCAAAGCCCATGGAGGAGAGATCGTTGGCATATTCGTCCGCACCGATATTGTAGAAATTGCAGCCCTGTCCGGCGAAGTATTCGGCATACTTCGCGGTTATGCCAAGGGCAAAGGCGACCGCTTCATCGTTGTTAAGGTCAACGGAGCTGTTCGAGGTTGAGGAATTCTTCGTGTAACGGAAAGATGTGAACTCTTCAAGTATCGCGCCCATGTGTCCGGGAACATTGATGCAGGGGACGATATCGATGTTCTTTGTCTTTGCATATGCAATGATCCCGGTCATCTCCGACTGAGTGAGATACGCTCCGGAGTAATCCGGATACTTGCTTCCGTCAGAGTAACCGTCGCCGAGAGCAGGAGTCAGATCGTATGTACCGTAAGTCGTGGTAATGCTCATATCGTCAAGAGCAAACCTGAACCCCTGGTTATCCGACAGATAGAGCTCGACCTGGTTAAACCCGGCCGCCGCCGCACTGTCTATTATCTTTTTCAGGTTCTCCGGGCTGAAGTATTTTCTTCCGCAGTCGACATGGACTATGTTGTAAAGATAGCCGTCAACCGCGCCGCTCCCGTCGGACTCGCCCGCGGCAAGCGACGCCGGGACAAGACCGATCACCATGCAGAGAGCCAGCAAAAGAGCCAAGGCTTTTCTGAATTTTTTCATCTTTCTTTCCTCCTCAATATCATGAAGTGGCTTTTTATATATTTCAAATGCCGGTTTTTTTGTTCCGCATTTATAAACTCATCTCTCAATTTCCGCATTCAGCGCGGAAATTCGTTTTCTGCAATTTTTTTCATCTCTTCCGTCATGCGGCAGAGGTACTTTGGAATTCCGCTGTGCTCTCCGGTCTCCGCAAGCGCCATCGCCCCGCAGGCGTGGCAGACTTTCTGATTCGGACAGGAAACACAGGTCCCCGAAAGAGCAAGCCTGTCACAGATCTTCACAAGTTCGTCCCATGCCCTCTCAAAAAGCGTTTCGTTCAGGTCGGCCGCCGGACGCGGCATCAGCCCGCAGGGGGTCATGTATCCGTCCCAGGTGATCCAGAAAGCCGCCCTTCCCGCCCGGCAGCGGATCCGTCCGTCCAGAGGATCGACGCAGGATTCGTCCAGTCCCGGCGGCGGGATAAGCCCCCGGCGAATGCTTTCGGTATATCTCCCGTAACTCTCCTCGCCGTTCTGCCTTTTATAGCAGCGAAGCCGGTATTTGGCCGCCTGTTCGGGGGTGAAGCGTTCGTTCCGCCCCGTCATCGTTTCGTCCCGGCGAATCGGCGGGAACATATAAAACGAAGTCTGAAGCGGAAGCCCGTTTTCCGCAGCGTAATCGACGATGCGCTCCATGTCGCACACGTTGTCGGGCGTGAACGAACCGTTCAGCTTGACCGAAATGCCCGCGGCTTTGAGGGACTTTATCGCCCCGTCCACCTTTGAAAACGCGCCCTTCGCCCCGCAGAGTCTTTCGTACGTTCCGTCGCAGGCGCCGTAAAGCGTGACGTTCAGGCGTTTCGGCGGGAACCTCCGGAAAAGCTCCGTTTCCCGCGGGCCGATAAGGCTTCCGTTGGTGTTGACCGAGATCACAAAGCCCATTTTGGAAAGCTCTTCGTAAAGCGCCGGGAAATCCGGCCACAGAAGCGGTTCGCCTCCGGTAAGCAGCAGATAGAGCATTCCTCTCTTTCCGGCCTCCCGGGCAATGCCGAGCCAGCGGTCGGCGGTCATCGCCGGGCGTGGACTCTCCCCCACCTCCTGCGCGGTCTTTCTCACATAGCACATCCGGCACGAGAAATTGCACAGGGGCGAAAGCTCAAACGTCCCGCTCAACGGGATCCTCTCCCGGCTTGCCCTGGAATACATATATTCAGTTATGGGCTCGTTGCGGTTTGAACCGGTCATGAGCGAGTTCCTGCTCTTTTCGTGATTTTGTTCCCCGCGGCTTTCAAAGCACGGACTTAAGCGTTTCCACCGCACTTTCGTCCGGCGTGCAGAAAAGCTCGAACACCGGAACCTCGTCCGCAATACTTTCGGCAAGGTCGCACGCGGCCGTAACACAGTACCCGTCCCAGCGGTTGACCGTCATCCCGGAAAAAACCTTCCGAAACGCTTCGGCGCGGCCAAGACGCTTTATGCTGCAGGTTTCGGACTTTTCCAGCATGACCACCGCGCGGATATCGCAGCTTTCGTTGAGCCACACCCGGGACGACCCGGCATAGGGCGAACCGAAGCCCCGCCACACGGCGTTTTCACGGCTGAGCACCGTGCGGTCGCCGTTGAGAAGCCGCGCTCCCTCGTTTCGGAGCCAGAGCGCGCTCTGGGTGGATTTTCCGATCCCGGAGGGTCCGGAAAAAAGTATTCCGCCAAAACCGGTCTGCACACAGGCGGCGTGGAGTATCCCCCGGCCGGAGTGCAGAAGGAGCGCGTCCAAAGCCAGATAGAAAAAGCAGCTCCCGGATTCTCTTACGAACTCAGCGCCCGAGGCCAGATAGTCCAAAGCGATCCTCCGCGCGTTCCAATCGTAGCGCCCGAGGGCAAAGGGAAGATCGTTTGCCGCCGCGTCAAAAAACAGACGCAGCGACGTCCCGTCCGGGCCGGAGGCGGCGGCGTAGCTCCGGCCGACAAAAACCGGATTTTCCGGAAAGGGCGGAAGTCTGTCGGTTTTCCGGAAAGCGATCTCCCAGTCCGGCTCTCCGGAGGAGAGGAACGGAAGAAAGGCTTCCGTGACTTCCATGGGCTCTTCCGTTTTGAACGCAATCCGCAGTCCGGCAATGTCGAACACCGGAGAGGCAAAAAGGCTCATTCAGGACTGGAAGACATTGTTTCCGGTCGTTGAAACCTCGTAGCAGTATGTTTCCAACATATCCGGAGTAATCGTACAGGCGATATTGGCAATAAAAAGATTTCCGCTGTTGCCGAAATTGGGGTCGCCGGCGGCAACACAAACATCTTTGCTGTTTTGATTCAAATCCCAACCGCAAGCAGCAATGTTTTCCGAAAGCTCGAAATTTTCGTAAACCAGATCCGGTTTTACGTATGCTTTCATACAACCTTCTCCTTTTCTGTATGATTCATCTTTTTCGGCGGTTTTCATATTCCGTCATTCCCCGCCGAGTATACCAACGGTCCGCAGTTTTTCAACGAACTCGTGAACGTCCCGCTCCGCAGTTTCCCGATCCACCTCGTATTCCCCCAAAAGAGCGTCTACAAGGTCCTCCTCGCTGCACTCGGAGGAAAGGCGCTGCCAGAGAAGGTGTCCGCTTTCGGAAAGATTTACCATTCCGTGGACGCGAAGAGCCATTTCTCCCACCGGGACGAGTATATGCTCCCCGGCGATCTCGCGCTCGATCATGTTTTCCGACGCTTTCACTCTTCGCTTCACCTCCCCCGCTTTTCCGCGGCGTCCGACATTTACGGGTAAAACAACCCAACTATATAGATACTACAATATCATAACCCCAATTCTGCAAAAAGTCAAGAGTATCTCCGGCAAAAAAAACACAAAAACTGCGCCCGTATTCCGCCGTGTTCCTGCCGCTTTTTGCACAAAGCCGCCCAACTTCCTTTTCCGGACACGCAAGAGACATCCCCTTCCGGGCATATGCATCACAGTGAAAGCAGAAAAATCCGGAGGAAAAAAGAATGTTTGACGCCCTAATTTCGCTCTTGTCCCGGTTGGTCATGCTCTCTCTGCGGCTTGAACAAACGGGGTCGTTTCCGCCGAGTCTCTCCCCCGACGAAGAACACAGGCTTTTGCTTTCGGCGGGAGAAGGCGACATCTCCGCCCGCAACAAGCTCATCGAGCACAATCTCCGTCTCGTTGCACACGTCATAAAGAAATACTATGCCGTCTCCGGCGACCAGGACGACCTCATCTCCATCGGTATAATCGGGCTTATAAAAGCCATAAACACCTTTGACGCAGGCAAAAACACCCGGCTTGCAACATATGCAGCCAGGTGTGTTGAAAATGAGATCTTTATGTATTTCCGGACTCTGCGCCGGCAAAGCGCAGAGATTTCTCTTTCCGAACCGATCGACAGCGACAGCGAAGGAAACTCCCTCGAGCTGATCGACGTTCTGAGCTTTGAGGAGGACGTCCTCGACGACCTTGTCAAAGCCGACCGAACGGAAATTCTGCGGCGCTGCGTTGATTCGGTGCTTGATCCCCGCGAGCACGAAATCATAACTCTGCGGTACGGGCTGAACGGAGAAGCCCCCCTTCCCCAGCGCGAAGTTGCCCAACGCACGGGGATTTCCCGAAGCTATGTGTCCCGGCTTGAGAAAAAAGCGATGGAAAAACTTGCCGACGCGCTGAAAAAATATCCGTCCGTCACCGATTAAGCGCCATAGCGCTCCCGTCCGCCTATGTATACGCGTTCAACGCCGAGGTTTTCGTCGGCAATCACCAGATCGGCGTCCTTGCCGACTTTGACAGAACCCTTTTTCCCGTCGATGCCCAGAAGCTCCGCAGGGTTCAGTGAGGCGCAGCGGACGCACGCCCAAAGCGGCAGATCGGTGTTGTCCCAAAGGTTCTTTATCCCGCGGTTTGCGGGCAGAACGCTTCCCGCAATAGTCCCGTCAGGCAGGCGGCAGACCGTCTCCGTTGCAACAAAGGGCTTGCCGCCGAGGGTATATGTACCCAAAGGAAGTCCCCCGGCAGACAGGCAGTCGGTAACAAGCACGAGCTTTTCGCCCTTGGCCTTTGCGACAAGGCTGAAAAGCCCCCTGTCCACATGAAAGGTGTCCGCGATAAGTTCGGTGTACAGCCCCGTGGTAAGCGCTGCGCCCACAACGCCGGGCGCGCGGTGACTCATCGGCGACATGGCGTTGAAAAGGTGCGTCACCGATCTCACCCCCGCAGCTTCCGCCGCGCACGCCGTTTCAAAGTCGGCGTCAGTGTGTCCCATTGAAACGACGATCCCCGCCGCTGTCAGGCGGCGGATATTTTCAAAGCCGGGGTCGCACTCCGGAGCAAGCGTTATGTATTTTACAACGTCGGAGTTTTCGATAATCCAATCAGCGTCCGGAGGGATAATACAGCTCTCATTCTGCGCGCCTTTCCGGGCGCGGTTGATGAACGGCCCCTCCGCGTGAACGCCGAGTATCGCCGCGCCGTTCCAGGAGAGACTCTCCGCCATAACGCTTCTGACGGCGGCAAACGCGGCGTTTATAACGCTCTTTTCGACGGTCATTGTGGTGGGAAGAAAACCGGTGACTCCGTTTTTGACGAGCCCCTCCGCCATGACGCGTATGGCCTCCGGGCTCCCCTCGGAGGCATCCCGCCCGCAGTATCCGTGTATATGCACGTCGATAAGACCCGGCAGAACATATTTTCCGGCCGCGTCAACGGTTTCGGCCGACCTCGGAATGGCGGACGCCGGACAGATATCCGCAATTTTGCTGTCAAATCCGACGGCAAATCCGTCCAGCACGCGGTCTTCAAGCACAAGTTTTCCGTTGGTTATGTAAAGCATTGTCATCCCTCCCAATGCACACGAGTGTTGTACTCTTTATTTTATCCCTTTTGTCCTCACCTGTCAATCTTTTCGGCTGCGGTTGACAAATCCCGCGGTTTATGATAATCTTCTTCTATATATATAGAAAAGAGAGCACCGCAAAAAATGAAAATGATCGCCAGAATCATAGGTATCGGAAAAAAGCACATTCCGACGCTGGGGCTTGCGCTTTTGGGCGTTCTCGGCGCGGCGGCACTTAACCTTGTCGCACCGGAGATAATGCGCCGTCTCACCTCGTCTTTGGAGGGGGGAGAGCTCACCGTAAATCTGCTCGTCGTCTACGCCGCCGTTCTCACCGGGGCATACGTTCTGCGTATGGGCTGCCGCTTCATTGCCATGAGCATCAGTCACGTGGCTGCCTGGAAGCTCGTCGGCGAGGTGATCCTGCTTGTCTATGACAAGCTCCAGTCGCTTTCCATGCGCTATTTCAAGGACAGGCAGACCGGACAGCTTATGAGCCGAATGGTCAACGACACGCGTCAGCTTGAAGTCCTCTTTGCCCACGCCCTTCCGGATCTTATCAGCAATCTGATCGTCATAATCGGCGTGGCGGTCATGCTTTTCATCGTAAATCCGCGGCTTGCCGCGCTGACCATGATCCCGGTCCCCTTC
>JAEDMJ010000049.1 GCA_016303065.1 Clostridiales bacterium | reverse complement strand
GCAAACCCGTCGATAAGGTGTCCGCGGCGGTCAAGCGTCTCGGCGTAGTTGATCCAATAGGCGGTACTCTTCTCTGCCTCTGCCTTGAGTTCGTCGGTCTCCTCATACATGCGCACGCTGAAATCGATCATGTGATCTCCGTCGGGCATCGGGAAAGTCGGGTCTCCGTGAACCATGAGAAAGAATTCGTCCCCGCTTTTTTCGCGGACGGCTTCAAAAAGGCGAATCTGGGTCTCCAGATCGCTCGGATTCGAGTGAAGGAAAATCGCGCTGTGGTGGTACCGGCGCGCCGTTGCAATGTGGAGGTCGGCTATGTCGTTGATGTGCAGATTCTGCTCGGCGCGGCTCATCTGCTTCCACTGGTGATACGATCTGTGATCCGGATGCACCTTTCCGAAGGCCTCCATGGTAAGGTAAAACACAAGCTCAAAGGTCGGAACCCGTCCGCCGATTTTTTCGCGGCGCAAAGTTTTTATAAAGCGCTCTCTCTCGGTCATCTGCTTTTTATTCACCTCTCGTCATTCGTTGTGTACGGGTCAATTTTAGCACAGACAAAGAAAAACTGCAACAGCGTTTTTCCCGCTGCCGCAGTTTTTTCGTTCAGGCAATTTTCACTTTCCGCCGTCCCTTTCAAGGCGTCCCGTTCTTTCGAGAGCCGCTTCCGCCTTTGTCCGGGGGATGCTCCAGGAAAATATCCCTGCATCGTCCGAAGCGTAATGCTCCGCCATATCGTCAAGATACGCCTCCGCCCTGCTCCGGATCTCACTTTCGGCGTTTTCCGAATCCGCAAGCTTCACCGCCGAGGGAACGGCGCCGTCCCCAAGGTCGTAAAAGTGGTCTACATCCACCTCTTCAAGGTTCCCGGAGAGGTACGCGTTCACATTGTATTCGGCGATCAGTTCGTCCACGTCCGTCAGCGACACTGCCGCCAGGCAAAGCGCCGACGCACAGACGATCACGCCCACAAGGTTCAGTTTCCGCACAAACTGTTTCAAAAGCACCGCCGCAAAGCAAACGGCAAGCAGCAGCATGAAGCAGCACGTCAGAACGCGCAGGCGCGTAAGCCCGAATTCACCGATGTAAAGCACCATCTTCGAGACCGCCGTGGCAATGAGCACCAGCGTGAACACCGAATAGAGCGAGGCATATATCCTCAGAAGGGGCGCTTTTTCGCTGTTTCTCTTCATGAACACTCCGGCAATAAGCAGCAGCACGGCGTTTATCGCCGCGACGGCGCAGAGCTCAAAGAACCCCTCGCGGGCATATTCCGAATATATCAGCCCATCCGGCTTCTGTCCCGAAAACGCCATGCAGTAATTATCTATCTGCGAAACAAAGAACACCGCGTAAACCAAAAGCGCGGGAGTCAGCGCCGCAGCCCCAAGGGGCGCGGGCGCAAAGCGCACTCCGCGGATCGTTTTCCGGCATGTGTCAGCCCGCAGAATATTCCCGTGCTTTCCGTCCGCGCTTGAGATAAGAAGCCCGAAAATGTACATCGCCGCGGGAACACCGAACAAAACGCTCAGAAAATGGGAGAAAAGGTTTCCAAAGGGCCAGTCAGTCACTTTTCTGAGTATCTCCGTGAACGCCTCGTCATAGGACAGAAGAGCGATTATCGCCGCCGTCGGAACGACCGCAACGGCAAGCCCCAGAAGGATCCAGGCAAACGTCCTTCCCCCGCGGCGCCCGCTCTTTTTCGCAAACAGCGCTTTCCATATGCACCCAAAAGACGAAAACGGCATTATGAACGCGGCCTTTATAAAGTCGAAAAAGGCCAGTTCGCCGGGAAAACTCTCATCGGAGCCCGCAAGAGCGCAGTACGTCCAATAAACATACGACACGGCGCACCAAAGGGAAATCAGCGTTTTCAGAATCGGCACCGACGTCGTAATATATCCCGCCGACAGTATGACCGCCGCTACCGGGAAAAGGATATCGCGTGCGGAGAGCTTTTTTCCCCGGGTCAGCACGAACACGGCCGTAAGTATATACATTGACGCGGCGACGGCCGCCGCTCCGAGAGGATGCCCGCTTGCCGGGAAAACGCGCATCAGCGCATATCCCGCAATCAGCGCGATCCATGCCGCCGCCGTCTCCCCGGCAGAGAACACCCGGCCCGTTTTCTGCGGCGGCACACCCAAGGCCGCCGCGGAAAACGCCGCTTCGTCCCGGGTTTCCGCGCCGTTTTCCGCGGTCTCAGAGGCCGAAGGCGCATATTCCCTGTATTCATTGTTTTCCATTGTCTTCACCCTTTCAAACATTCTTTTTTGAAAAGTCCCCAGTTTTCAAGAATCATTCTTCGTCTTTTCGGTATTCGATTATGTCCCCCGCCTCACAGTCCAAAGCTCGGCATATGGCGTCGAGTGTCGAAAAACGAATTGCCTTTGCCTTGTTGGTCTTGAGTATCGAAAGGTTTGCCAGAGTTATTCCCACTTTTTCCGAAAGCTCCCCGAGGGACATCTTTCGCTTTGCCAGCATGACGTCGAGGTTCAAAACAATCATCTTTTCCCCCGCTTTTAGACGGTGTAGTCGTTTTCCGTCTTTATTTCCGCGCCCACGGCGACCACGTCGGAGACGACCAAAAGCGCAATTCCGAGGAACAGCGCCGCAAAGGCGATGCCCAGGGAAATGAGAAAATACATCGAAAACAGCACAAATACGGCGCACTCCGCAAAGCAGCATACGGCGATAAGCTGTATGACCATCGCGCTGGGCGACACAAAGATCAGACCCCTTTTGACGCGCCTCAAAAGCCACAGCATCAGCCCGTCCGCCGCAAACGCCGGAACCAGCGCGCAGTAGCAAAGGGCAAGCACCGCTCCGAAGTTTTCCGCCGCCGCGTAAGAATCGGGGGAAATATGACTCCCCACGTAAAACGTCAGCAGCCACGGAAGCGCCGCCGCCAAAACCGCAAGCCCCGCCAGCAGGAGCCATGTCAAAATCTGTGAAAAAATGATTCTCCGCTTCATTCCGTTGAACTTCAAACAAAATTCCCTCCTTTTTCCTCTGGAGCCAGTATATCACAGCTATCCATGTTTGTCAATAAAAATTTATCGATTTTCAATAAATCCCTGCGTATTCCCAGGTTGACAATTCCTCTCCCAAAAGCTATAATTATTAATAACAGGCAATATTCTGAAAAAATTTTCGAGGAGAGTAAAAAAATGAAGCTTCGACCGCCGAGCGTCCCTCTCATAACAGTCGACCCGTATTTTTCCGTTTGGTCCCCCTCCGACAGGCTTACCGACGCCTCGACCGTCCACTGGACGGGAAAAAACAACACAATACGCGGCGTCGTCACCGTCGACGGAGCGGACTTCCGCTTTATCGGCAGCGGCGATCTTCCCGCCCTCGGCCAGACGGGGCTCAGCGTCAGCGCGCTTTCCACGAAATACACGTTTGCCGGAGCCGGCATTGAGCTTTCCGCGGAATTTGCCGCGCCCTTATTCCCGGACGATCTGGCACTTTTTACACGTCCGGTCAACATTTTGAAGCTTTCCTGGCGCGCGCTCGACGGGAAATCCCACGACGTTTCCGCGCGGATATCCGTGTCGGAGGAGATCTGTCTTGACAGGGCCGGCGAAGACGGCGTTTTTGCCGAATGCCTTGAGCACAACGGCATCGTCTCGGCAAAAATGGGAAGCCTTTCCCAGCCCGTTCTTGAAAAATGCGGCGACGACATACGCATCGACTGGGGATATTTCTACATATCTTCCGACGCGGGAACGACCGGAACGGAAAACGACGGCATGACTTATGTGTATGTCAGCCGCGCCGTTCCCTCCGGCGGGGCGGTCTTCACCTTTGCCTACGACGACGTCGAAAGCGTCGTCTATTTCGGGGAGCGTCTCCGCTCTTTCTGGAACCGCCGCGGCGGGAGCATTCTTTCCGAGATCGAAAAAACTTTCGCCGGCGCCGATGCGCTCCTTGCCCGCTGCGAAGAGTTTTCTTCAAAGCTCTTCCTGTCCGCCTCAGAGTGCGGCGGCGAAAAATACGCCGAGCTGCTGAGCCTTGCCTACCGTCAGGTCTGCGCCGCCCACAAGCTCGTCTGCGACGGCGACGGGAATCTTCTCTATATATCAAAGGAATGTTTTTCAAACGGCTGCGCGGCCACTGTGGACGTCAGCTATCCCTCCGTTCCGATGTTCCTGCTCTATAACCCCGAACTCGTGGAAGGCATGATGCGTCCCATATTCAGATTCGCCCGTTCAGACGGATGGGGCTTCGATTTTGCCCCCCACGACGCCGGATGCTATCCCCACCTCAACGGCCAGGTCTATGCCGGCTGCAAGCCCGAGAACCAGATGCCGGTCGAAGAGTGCGGAAACATGCTGATCATGGCCGCCGCCGTTGCCGTCGCCGAGGGAACGCCCGCCTTTGCCGCCGAAAACCTCAGCCTTCTCGAAAACTGGGAGATATACCTCGAGCGCTTCGGAAGCGATCCGGAAAACCAGCTCTGCACCGACGACTTCGCCGGACACCTTGCCCACAACTGCAACCTGAGCATCAAGGCGATCATGGGTATAGCGGCGCTCGGTCTCATATACAGGATGCTCGGACGCGAAGATGAGGGAAATTCAAAACTTTCTCTCGCCCGGGAAATGGCGGCCGATTTTGCCTGCCGCGCCTCCAACGGGGACGGAAGCCTCCGCCTTGCTTTTGACCGCCCCGGCACCTTCAGCATGAAATACAACGCCGTCTGGGATAAGCTCTGGGGCACAAATATCTTCGGGAGGGAAACACTCGAAAACGAACTCAAGTCCTATCCTGCCCACACGAACAAATACGGTCTGCCCCTTGACAACCGCGCGGACTATACCAAGTCCGACTGGCTGGTCTGGACGGCGGCGCTTTTGGATTCAAAGGAAGATTTTGAAGCTGCCGTCGCTCCGCTGTGGCTTGCGTACCACGAAAGCGAGAGCCGCGTTCCCATGACCGACTGGTACGACACGGTCTCCGCCGCAAAGGTGGGATTCCAGCACCGCACGGTCCAGGGCGGCCTCTTTATCCGGCTGCTCGACGCTTCCGGAAAAATGCGAGTCCGCTGACCGGACAAAAAACAGAATACAAAAAATCATTAAAGACATGATCGGAGAAAGCGTATGACCGAAAAAGACTTCCGCCTTTTAAAGAATTATATGCGTCGATCATGTCTTTCCTTTTTTTCAGGCTCTCAAGGCGCTTTGACCCTTTTGCCCGGGAACGCCGAGCCGCCCTTGAAAACTTCTGCGCCAGCCTTCTTTCAGAACTCAGAAAACCGTACACCGAAGGGCCAGAGCTTCTTTCCGGTGTCATAAGAGAGGAGAACATCAAATGAAAGCCGTTGATTCATGGAGCTTCCGCCCCTACCGTCCGCTGCTCCAACCTCTGAAACTGCCTTTTATCTGCCGTCTCGCTCCGTCCGAGACGTCGGTCAGTCTGGAATGGCTGGGAGAGCCCGATGCAAAAATCCTCTTCCGCAAAAAAGGCGGGGACGAATGGAGCTCGGCGGCCGCCGCCTCCGGGGAAGCCGTGCTCACCGGTCTCTCCCCCGACACGGACTACGAAATATGCGCCGAAACAGCCTCCGCCCGCGGCGACATCCGCCTTGTCCGCACCGGAACCTATCCCGGAACCGTGGTAAACTACCTCCACCCCGAAGACCCGGTCTACGGCTTTTCGGGACACTCCCTCTGCAGCCCCTCATTTGTCCGCTGTCCCCAGGGGCATCTTCTTGCCTCGATGGACGTCTTCGCATCCAGAGCCCCCCAGAACCTGAGCCTTATCTTCCGCTCCGACGACGACGGACGCACCTGGCACTATGTCTGCGATCTCTTCCCCTGTTTTTGGGGAAGGCTTTTCGTCCACCGCGGACGGCTTTTCATCATCGCCGTGTCCACGGAATTCGGCGACCTGATGATAGGCGAATCCCGGGACGGCGGCTCGACCTGGGGAACCCCCACGGTCCTTCTCCGCGGCGGCTGCAAAAAGGACGCCGACGGGGCGCACCGCAATCCCCAGCCCGTCGTTGAGTACGGCGGACGGCTCTGGTTCAGCCTCGAATGGGGCCACGGCAGATACGCCAGCCTCCACGGCTCCATACCGGCCGATGCCGACCCCATGGACGCCGCGTCCTGGATTTTTTCCGCGCCAATGCACTACGACCCATCATGGCCGGGAGCGGCCGTCGGCGACAGCTCCGGATTTCTGGAGGGCTGCATGACCGTCTGCCCCGACGGAAAGCTGAGAAACATTCTCCGCTACCAGATAGGAAACTGCACCCCGTCC
The DNA here is from genome assembly GCA_016303065.1 of Clostridiales bacterium. GTDB lineage: Bacteria > Bacillota > Clostridia > Oscillospirales > QAMX01 > SIG499. The sequence goes on along the minus strand of JAEDMJ010000049.1, from coordinate 6,656 downwards.
TACGGGCTTGCCGTTGTCGCGGCGGTGGACACGGAAAACCCGGAAGCTCCCCAGCGCTTTGAGCGCATGATGAGCTTTCCCGGAAACCATTCAAAATTTATGATAAAGCGCGTTCCTGAAAGCGGCACATATCTCTCCATCGTCTCGCGCATAACCGGTCCGGGACACGAAAACGACCGCAACCTTCTTTCTCTTGTGGCGTCGGAGGATCTGGTCGGCTGGCGTCTCGTCTGCGACCTTCTGGACGAAAGGGAGAGCGACCCCAAAAAGGTCGGTTTTCAGTACGTCGATTTCTTTTTCGAGGGAAACGACCTGCTCTGGCTCTGCCGCACGGCCATAAACGGAGCGCACAATTTTCACGACGCAAACTGCCAGACCTTCCACCGCATTGAAAACTTCAGGGAGCTTTTGAAAAAAAGCTGAACCCGGACGGCTGACCGCGCTTTTCCCGCAGAAGCCCCGGCGAACCTTCCCCTGCCCCCCATCTTTGCAAAACCCGGTTTTCCTTTGAAACATATAAAACACATATTTCAACCCCAAGGAGGTATATCCGAAATGAAACTGCTTTCCAAACCCGAATACGAGCGTGAAATCGCCCGCACGCGTCCCGAGCGCATGGACTGGTGGCGCAAAGCCAGATACGGAATGTTCATCCACTACGGGCTCTATTCCCAGGAGGGCCGGAACGAGTGGCTCCAGACTCTCGAAAATATTCCTGCCGGCGAATACGAAGCCTATGCCAAAACCTTTGCGCCGAAACCCGGCTGCTGCCGCGAGTGGGCCGCGCTTGCCAAGCGCGCGGGAATGAAATACATGGTTCTGACCACCCGCCATCACGAGGGCTTTTCCCTTTGGAATTCAAAGGCCAACCCCTACAACTCCATGAACGCCTGCGGCCGCGACATTGTCCGCGAATTTGTGGACGCCTGCCGTGAGTTCGGCCTGAAGATCGGTTTCTACTCCTCCCTCATGGATTGGCATCACCCCGACGGCGGCATCTGCGCCTATGACACCGCCGCCCGCCGCCGCTTCCTTGACTACATCGAAGCGCTGAACACCGAACTGCTGACAAACTACGGAAAGATCGACATACTTTGGTACGATGTTCCGGCGCCGATGGCAAACTGGGAGGGCTGGGACTCTCTTGAGCGAAACCAGCGTCTCCGCGCGCTCCAGCCCCACATCATCATCAACAACCGCAGCCAGCTCGACGAGGATTTCTCAACTCCGGAGGAGCATATCACCGCCACCGACCGCGACTGGGAGGCCTGCATGACCTTTAACCGCATAAGCTGGGGCTACATTGACTCGGAACAGGCCCGCCCCTACTGCTACAATGCCCAGCAGATCATAAATATGCTGAACACCTGTGCCTCCGGAGCGGGAAACCTGCTTTTGAACATCGGACCCAAGCCCGACGGCTCCGTTCCCGAAGAGGTCGTCGAGCCGCTGGAGACAGTCGGCAGATGGCTTGCCGAAAACGGAAGCGCGGTCTACGGCAGCAAAAAGCGCATCAACAACGCTTTCCGCGGAAACGGAGTCAGCAAAGTCACCCAGGACGACAATTACGTCTATGTCTGGAACATGATCTGGCCGAAAAACGGCACGATGGGCTTCGGCGGATGGCTTGAAGCGCCGAAATCCGTCAGCTTCATGGACGGCACTCCCATCGACTTTGAGCATGTCGGACACCGCATCATCCTTAAAAACCTTCCGGCAGAGGCTCCGGACAAAACCGCAGGAGTCACCGTGCTCCGCTTTGAGTACGACCACACCCCGGACTACCGCTTTGCAAGCTATTATCCCCAGCTCAACGCCGGCGAAGACATCGCCGGTCAGGCAAAGCTCTGAGACGGATACAGTTAAAAAGGTCCGACCTGCCTTTTGGGCGGTCGGACCTTTTTTTGAGCTTTGGACTTTTTTCGCGGCGCCGGACTTATTCGTGCTCCAGAACGACCGTCTTTCCGCTTGTCTGAATGTTGCTCATAAGGACGTTTTTCATTCCTCCGGAGCGGAACACTTCAAAAACCGGGCTGTTTTCGTTTTTGTTGACGATGTTTGAAAACACCGAATCGCACAGATAACCCGGCACCGTGACAGCGTTACGGCCAGCGCAGATCATGTTGGAAACCGTTATGTTTTTTATCGACTCAGGCAGATTACGCCCGTAGGCGCCGTCTCCCTCGCCGAGCAGGAGCACCGATCCGGCGCGGAAGCCCTCGGGAGAATTGTCGATGACGCCGTCGATGACAATGTTCCTGATCTGGGCTTCGGCAGGGAGCAGACGGATGATGTTGCAGATGCCGCTCTTGCAGCGTCCGACAATATTGCGGATGACGATATCGTGGATATCCCGCTCCCGGCGCGTCCAGTCGTTGTGCATGACATGCGTGGTGCGCATGCTTCCTCCGGGCAGATACTTCGGAGAGGCTATGGCCGTCAGAGCGATAAGGTCGTCACCCGTCCCGCCGGTGATGTCCGAAACGACAATGTCGTGGCACCCGTTCCGAAGATCGATCCCGTCCTGGTTCTCCGTGTTCTGAAGCAGCCCGTCAATTTCGCGCTCCATCATTGCGTCGAAATCGATTTTTTCGACGCGCCCGAAAGCGCAGGCTTCAAGAGAAATTCCCCACCCGTGGGACTCGACGATGCGCAGATTTTCAATCGAAAAGTACTCGGCGTTTGCAAACAGAATTCCGATGCCGCGCCAGTCGCCGTACTGGGATTCGTCCGGTTTTCCGGCGTCCGTTCCGTATGAGCGCTCGTGCATATCCCAAAAATCAAGATTGCCTGATTTCCGCCGGTCTTCCGGGATCCAATCCACCAAGCGGCAGAGATCCTCCGGCTTTTTGGGACAGGGACAGGCCAGAATCTTTGTGCCGTCTCCGGTGGCGCGTGGGTGGTCGGCGCCCATCAAAGTGCAGAGCCCTTCGCCCCGGATGTGAACGTTTGTGATTTTCGGGGGATCTTCAATCCCGATCCCGCAGTTTGCCGTGCGGAAAAAATTGTCGCGGCAGCGGTCCGAAAGCTTGACCGTGCAGTTTTGAAGGATCACAGTCGTGTTTTCCGGGATCAGAACCGCCCGGTCGATCAGCCACTCTCTGCGCTCGGGTTCAAAATCGGATTCCCTCGGAGGAATAACGACAATTCCGTCCGCGCCACGGCCTGCAACCGCCCGTTCAAGAACCTCGCTGTCGGTTCCGCCGTGAAAATCGTTCGCATTTACCATAAAACACACTCCCATTCGGTTTTTCCGAAAAAACTCTGCACCGGCGTGCATCGCGCGCGGCATTTTCCGCGTTTACTGCATTCCGGCCGTTTTATATTCGTCGTTTCTGCGGTAAAACGGGCAGCAGTCCCGTTTCTTTGACCTGAAAACGCTTTCCCCGTTCACAAGCCTTGCGACATCGTCCTCATCGGGACAGGCCATGCAGGCATAGTCCTCGTCGTTTTCGTCGTACACCCAGAAGGTACAGCTCTCACACTCCGGGTTCATTCGTTTTCTTCCCTGACGGTGACAGTGCCGTCCTCGTCCACGGTGATCTTCATCCCGGTCCTGACGTATTCCAAAAAATCCGTGCCCAGTCCGTCCACCGTCGGCATGCTTGCTTCGGTCCAGACATCGGCAAGAATAGCTCCGGCGGCGGCAAGGGAGTCGATTTTTTCCGAAAAGAGCAGACAGGCCGGCTGTCTTCCCATGGCCGCGGCACAGTAGAGGACCATTCCTCCCGTGGTGGAGCCGATTGTCCGGGGAAGGCAGAGCGCCTTGCCGCTCATCGGCTTTTTATAAAGATCGGGGTTGTTCTGGTCGGAACAGGTGGCATTCCCGTCTCCGAACATGAGACTTTTCTGAAAACTTGCAAGAGTGTTGAATCCCCCGTGGGACACGAGCGCTTCCGCTTCGGCTTTTCCCGCAATCACAGGTCTTCCCTTGAAAACTTTCATCTTTTCAGCACTCCTTTCCGCCGGTTATCGCCGAGAGTATTTCGGCGTCGGTGTAATATCTGGCGCTTGTGTACGTGCGCAGCTTATTTGACCCGGTGATAACCGGCATCTTGCCGCAGAGCGGATTGTTCATGTACATCAGCGGGCAGATGCTGCTGACCACGACTCCGGCAGCGTCGAGCTTCGGCGCATACTCCGTCTTTTTGAACTCCCTCAGCACGGCCGGAGCCGCCGTAAACACCGTCGGAATAACAACTCTGGTTTTTCCGTTTTTCGCCAGGGCCTCCGTCACCTTTTCCGTCCAGTCCGTAAGCTGCGCCATGGTCATGTGGGGACAGCCCATGAAACAGAGTTTCGGACTCGCATCGGGGTCTTTCCAGATACAGGGATAGCTCTCCCGAACGCGCCGAAGCTCCTCGTCGTCGATGACATATGTTTTTGCTTCCGGCCTGACAAGGAACAGGCCCTTCTCCCTTGCCTCCGGAGTGAGCTTGTGTATGTGGTAGAGCCCCACCGCGCCGTTCGAGGCCGTCGCCGCGCCGAAATCCTTGAGATAGGTCTTCGCTCTGTCGTCCAGACCGTCCGGGAAATACTTCTCCAGACCCACAACGTAGGGCACATCCTCCATGACCTTCATGCCAATTGCGCTTCCCAGAAGCTGAGCTTCGGGAAGCTCGCTCGTGGCGATCTCGACCCGCCAGGAGGCCATTCGTCCCTCGTCGGTGAGAAGCCCGAAATACGGGACCCATCCGGCAATAGAACCGAAAAGCTCGATAATTCCCGAATTGCGGTTGCACCTTGCGCCGATGACGCTGTTTGCGTATACCACGGCGGAGGATTCCGCCCAGCTCAGCACGTCGCCGTATGCCGGAGAGTTGCCCACCTCGTCCAAATAGCAGGTGCAGGTGAACGCATCCCCGTCTTCAAGGCCGAGAACGGAAAGCTGTTTTTCGTACGAGCGCTGCTTGGAATACATGTATTTGAAAACAAGATCCTGGAGCAGATTGGAAGGAACGCTTTTGTCCAGGGGGCGCGGATCCGCTGTGAATTTCTGCCCGGAAAGCGCGCCTCCGGCAATGAGTTCATCGACCAGCTTATAGACGGGTTTCATAACTCCGAGGCCGAAGCTCGTGACGATATGCCCCTTTTCGCCGGTTACGGGAACAAGCTTTTCGGCCCCGAATGTTTCGCCGTACAAAACCAGGGTCTTCATGACCTTCGCCACGGTTTCGCCCCTGCTTCCGTCCAGGACGGCCTGCTGTTCGGGCGTCAGCTGCATTTTCATATCAAATACTCCCTTTCCCTGTCATATCGGTCAAAGCTTTTCGGCAAGACGCCATGCCGCTCTCGTGGCTTCAAGAACGCGTCCTCCGGAGAAGCTGTCTCCGATATTGTATATTTCCGGCGCGGCGCGCTTTTTCAAAAGCTCCCCGGCAAGACTGTCGTCGGGCCGTCCCCCAAGAGCAAACACGACGATGTCCGCCTCCACCATGACCTCCTGCGGCACGTTCCCGATCTTCGGCGCAAGGGGGTTTTCCACGTTTTTGGGAAGTATCGGCTGCCATGTGTTTCCCGGGTCGGGAACGTTTTTGTGCACGTTCCGCACAATCTTCACGCCGTTCTTGTCGAGAGCCACAGCCCTCGACATATTGTAAAAAGTCACTCCGCTGCGCTTCATATAGTGTATGAGGTGTCCGCGGTTGGCGGTGCATGACCCGTCCATAAGATAGGGAAGCATCTCCACGATGCTGACCCGGCATTTCTTTTCATAGCTGAGCCAGTACGCCGTCTCGCACCCCACAACGCCGCCTCCGATGACCGCGGCGGATTTTGCATTTTCGAGAAGCTCCGGGTTTTCAAGAAGCTCCGTCGCCAAAACCGTGCGCACGCTTCCCGCTCCGGGGAGCTTGAGCTCCACGGATTTTGTGCCCACGGCCGTGACGATCACGTCGTACTTTTTTCCGGCGAGCATATCCGCGTCTGCCTCAACCCCGGAGATAAAGCTGAGCTTTCCGTCCTTCGCCGCGGACCTGACGCGGTTTTCAAGGAAGATACGGTAGTTGTCCAGATCGAATTTGATTTTCGGAACGCTTCCGGCGCAGATCTTTCCTCCGACACGTCCCGACTTTTCATAGAGATCGACGCTGTGCCCAAGGGACGCCGCGCGAAGCGCAAACTCCGCGCCTCCGGGACCTGCGCCGACAACGGCGATGCGTTTCGGTTTGTCCGCTTTTTTGGGATGCTCCGGCATCAGATCCTCAAAGCCGGTGCGCGGGTTCACGGCGCACTGCGGGTGTCCGCCGTCCACAAATTCGTTTATGCAGCCCTCCTGGCACCCGATGCAGGGGCAAATCTCCCCGACTTTTCCGGCATACGCCTTGTTGGGCCATTCCGGGTCCGCAAGGAGCGGGCGCCCGAGCATGACCATATCGCAGGCTCCGTCCCGAAGAGCCTTTTCCGCAAGGTCCGGATACCCAAGCTTTCCGACAGCGACAACGGGGACCGGAAGCCCGGCGTTCGAACGGATCCTGTTCTGGTCGAAAAAGGCCTTCGCCTTTCTTGCCACATCGAGAAAACATCCCGCGGGCATTCCCGCCGGGGGATGGGGGAGCCACCAGTTGTCATAACATCCCAGGTCCACGTCAAAAGTGTCGACTCCCGCTTTTACGAGGTTTGCCATATAGTCGAGGCTTTCCGCCGTCGTGCGTCCG
>JAEDMJ010000086.1 GCA_016303065.1 Clostridiales bacterium | reverse complement strand
ATTATACCGCGGTATTATGTAAAATTCAACCGAAAAACTCGCCCGCGGCGGCCGCCTGGCGGCGCGGAAAACAATTCGCGGAGCAGCGGCATATTTATGGGCGTTTTGCGGCGTATTTTCTGCCGAAGCCCTGCGGCCCGAAATCCTGCGGCGCCAACGTAAAGCTCCGCTTTAACCGGAAGGAAGAAAAGGACCGCAAGTCCATCCGCCGCCGTTATTTGCAGGGAGACCTGCGAGCCGTCAGTCCTCCGAAAGGAGCTGGATTGCGGCCTTGTATTTTTCAACGCGGGACAAGGCTTCTTCGTTTATCTGATCCAGTCTGGTCAGGTCGCTGTTATGCCTCAGATCCGCGAGCTTGACAGTTCGTGCCATGCTGTTTTCTTTAATATTGGCCACATAATCCATGTAGGACACATTTTTGCCGTGCGTCAACCGTGCCAGGGCATCGACAATATCGCTTTCAAAGCCCATTTCTCTTATATCCCGCAGGGAATAGGATGTATCCTCAACCACGTCATGGAGGAGCGCAACGATCGTTGTTTTCTCATCCGGCATCTGTTCTGCCACATGGAAAGGATGGAAAACATATGGCATGCCGGCTTTGTCCGTTTGGTTCTTGTGCGCTTCGAAACAGAGCTTCAGCGCCTTTTTGTATCTGCGGTATAGATCATGTTTGCTTCACTCTTTCCAATCATTTTATACGTTCGGATATCTTATCCGGAGCTGCACCACTCTCTGAATATCCGGGCGGAAGCTCCGCACAGGCATGGCGGCCGCCGTCCGGCCTGAGGAAAAAAACAGAGACCGGATCCACGCTTTTCCCCGCCGAAACAATAACCTCAGACGCCGTAATGCTCAGCGGCGTATGCTGAGCGGATTATACCATAAGCCGGGTGTTTGCTCCACCCCAACCCAGCAAAAGCCCGCGCGTTGAAACCCGGGCTTTTCGATGCCTTATGCGATTTCCCAGATGACCGTGACCGTGTCAGAGGCCTCGATATCGTCCGGTTCGATATCCATATCGTATCTGGCGTCCATTGGTTCGGCCAGGCACTTCTCGGCGAGCAAAGCCCCGTTCATGGGACGATACTCAAAGTCTATCTCGCCCCAGGAGTAATCGATACTCTGTATCTCTTTGAGTGCAACGCCGGCCGCACCGGACAGCACAGCGGCCTTTTCCTTCGCGTCCGCTACCGCCTTCCCAAGCAGCAGATTCTTGGCGGATTCCGGGTCTTTCACGGTGAAGCTGATTTGGAACTCCGGGCGGACCGGGCAGGCTGCCAGAGCGTACAGCACTCTGCCGAGCCGGTCATTGTCCGACGCAAACTCTACCTTCGTGACGTGGTTGAATCTGTATCCGACAAAGCGGCGCCTGTAATCGTTGTTCCCGTCGCGGTAGTTCTCATACTCCGTGTCCACACGGAAGCTAAGCGTTTTCAAATCTGACCGCGCAAAGCCGAAGCCGGAAAGGACGTCCTTCAGCGCCTCCGTGTTGTCGGAGGACCGGCGCAGCGTTTCGCCGTAGTCCTTGTAAAGGCCGCTCAGCGTTATGGTGATGCGGGTCATATCGGGCTTTACCTTGATTTGTCCTTTGCCGGTTACACGAATCGTTCTCATTGTGCGCTCCCTTCTTTACTCGTCTGCAATAGCGGTTTGCTATGATCCTTTGTCAGCAGGAACGACTGTCCCCGGGGATCGGAAACGGCGTCGTGCCCATGCGCCCGGAAGATATCAAAGCGGCACAGGACGTCGAGCATATCCTTCGGGAGACGGCTCCGGCACACATCCTTCAGCGGTTCGGGAACGCCGTAAAAAGCCTCCGCGATGCTTCCGGCGATGCAGGTGAGCGTGTCGCAGTCCCCGCCGAGGGAGACCGCCGTGCGGATGACGTCCTCAAAATCCGTGCCCTCCAGAAAAGCGGTGATCGCTTCCGGAACCGTTTTCTGGCAGGTCTCGTTGTGGCAATACGCGGGACGGATCTCATCGCAGGTGCGGGAAAGATCATAACCGAACTCCCGCACGATATAGCCTCGGAGCTCGTCCTTGCTGTGGCCGGTGCGCGCGAGAAAGACGGCGCTTGCCGCGGCTTCCGCGCCCTTGATACCCTCCGGGTGATTGTGCGTCACCTCGGCGGTCAGGCGGGCCATGCGGCGCGTCTCCTCCGGCGTATCGAACAGCCAGCCGGCGGAGGATACGCGCATGGCCGAGCCGTTGCCGCAGCTGCCGTAGGGCTCCGGATCCTTTGCCCGCAGCCAGCGGCGGAAGCGGCCGCCGTAACCGGCATCCGGATACTTCCCGCCCCATTTCCGCATGGAGTCGACAAGCCCGGCTCGGATGTCATCATCCGCCCGGAACCGACAGTCCAGCAGAGCCTCCGCCACGGCGATCGTCATAACGGAATCGTCCGTGAACTGCGAACGGCCGCAGAAAAGGGGGAAATCCTTTGTTTTGCCTCCCCTGTCAAATTCATACGGCGCGCCGATCATATCACCCAGTATAGCACCGTACATTTCTTTCCCTCCCTGTCAGAAAGTGATGGTCCGTAAAATGCCCCGTCCGCTTTGTCTTTCCTGCATTATTATACCAGCCGGAAGGACGAGGGTCAACGTGCGGGATTCTATGAAAAGAATGCGGCCATGCATGGGACGCTCCGCAATAGGCATAGCGCTGCGAAACGAGCGTATCGATCACATCTACGTGTACGAGATGCAGGGAACGGGCAAAAATAAAACCCAACGCCTTGTCATTTACTACAAGTTCGTCGGGTATCTGGACATCGACCCCACGCAGTGCCATCCGAACT
>JAEDMJ010000085.1 GCA_016303065.1 Clostridiales bacterium | reverse complement strand
GTCGTGCCACAAATTTTTCTATATCGGATTCTTCAAAATATAATTCGGACTGATTACTGTTTGGAATTATGCGTTTTTTCGTGAAACCTTCCCAGTACCCCAACTCCTGCAAATACAAGTTGTTTGTCAATTCCATATTTCCGTCATTGTCTTGAAGAAGTTGAAACCCAAATATATCACTATAGAACTTTAGCGCACGGTTACAATCTTTAACAACAATAAGCGTTCCTTTGTATTTCATATGTGTTCCCCTCCGCAAATTCCGATTTATCGAACTGATGATACAGCAGAAAAGACGGATTGTAAAGTGAAATATCCTTCGGATGTGAAATCATCGCTTGCGTGGAAAGTGAAATGAAACAAAGCCCTCGCGCTTTCAGGCATTTCACAATGCGAAGCAGCGGCGATGCCGCTGAGAAGGTTCGTGCTGCGCACGAAGTGAAGTTAAGTGTGCCACCCACGCCCGCAGGCACTTCACTGCGAAGAAGCATCACCTCTCGTGCCGCAAGGCACACTTAGTTTGAAAAAGGCCACATTTGTCAGGTAGTCAAATGTGGCCTTTTTCCTGCTTCAAACAAACGGAGTATGCTTATCAGCCGTTTTGCCGGCGTTTTTAACCTTCCCCAAATCCGACCCACTGGCCGCTTTCCGCGTCGAAGCAATACGTATTGCCATCATCGGAGTATGCATAGAAGTATTCGCAGACAAACTGACCGTCCAGGTTTGACTCCAGGGCAAAAATCATGCAGTTTTCGCCGTTAATTTCCTGGTATTCGTCCATGTATATCAGTTCCATGCCGAAATGGCCCACGTAATATTGGATTTCGTCTCTGAGCCGCAGCATTTCATAGGCAAACTGTACGGACGTATCGTATCCGCCGAGCTCCTGATAGGGCCGAAAGCTGAAAGCCAGCTCATCATCCTCCGTCAGAAAGAACAAGCCGTCCCCGCCGCTTTCCCGCACGACAAGGCGGTCTCCGTCCCTTGCCAGAATAAATTTACCGCTGAGTTCCTCTTCCTGAGAGTACATTATGTAGCTGTACTCGTTGGCATAGCTGTCCGTCAGGCTGTAAGTCCCGTACAAATTGGTGAAAAAAGAATCTCCGGCAGAAAGCTCGAAACAATTCAACTCCCAGTCGGGGCTTTCCAGCTGTATCCGGTAGTAAACAGGCAGGCCATTCTTATCCGTCCGGGGCTCCGACCACCATTCTCCCGCCATATCGAACAGGTAATTGCGTAAAAAGCCCTGACCTTCTTCCGGTCCCGAAAGGCCCTGCTGTCCGCTCTCCGCCTCCAAATCGTACATCCCGATTTTCATCACAAGGCTGCCGTCCATACCGGACAAAAACGGTCTGAATTCAAAGCCGGCGTCTCCCGATATACCCACCGAAACAAGTACATTGGAATACACCTCGCTCACATTGCAGCGAAGAACAAGGGGTTCTCCCGGCCTGCCCTCAAAAATCACCCTGTCCCGGTAATCCGCATACTCTCCGGATTCATTTATTCCCGCCTCAAACACCGTGATGCAGTCGTCCTCTCCCGCCGGAACAATGGCGTAAAGCTCCTGACCCGCGGTCATGACAAGGGAGCAATCCTCAAAAAAGGGATATTTCTGACAGAGTGAACTTGACTTTACCAGGTCTTTAAGCGCTTCTTCCGTACTCCCGCCGTCCACATAGTCAATAAAAGCGATCCCGACCGTACAATCCTCGCTTCTCATCTTGTCTCTAAGCTGATAAAGCGGAGAATCGTCAGCTTCCGTTTCTGTCGGAACAGCGGCCGAAGTGGCCTCCGTGTCCGTCGTAATCCCGGCCGAAGTGGCCTCCGTGTCCGTCGGAACAGCGGCCGACGTGGAATCCGTATCGCTGCCTGAAAAATCGATGGGGCCAAATGAACATCCGGCCAGCACCGCAAGGCATACAGAAGTTATAAACAGCAGGCTGAATACTTTCTTCATTGTTTCCGCACCTCTACAATATAAATCATCAGTTTTCAGAGTTCCGGGCAAAAAACGCCCTTTCGTAACTCCCGACTGTGACAAAACACCCGTGGCGCCGCCGCGTTTTTCGCCAAAGCTATCCGAGGCAAAGCGCAGGCACAACCGCGACCGACGCGGGCCTTTCGTACGGGGCAGACACATTATACCACAAAGAATATCCAAAGTCACTAAAAAAATACATTTTTGAAATAAAGCCCCGTCAAAATAAACGCGCGCAAAAAATCCCGGCGTGCCCGTGAAAAAATCCCACAATAAGGTCTCAGCGGCGCAGAACGCGCTTTATGGCGGGCCTTTTCGCCCAAGCCGATGCCTGAATCAGACCCGTTCCAATTTTCACCGCCCGTATGAAATATATCCGCCCCTCCGCTGCAGCTGATCCGTTCTGGCATTTAATCTTAGTTTATCTTCATCGTTGATCTCATCTCTGCCCGATACGGTGAATACATCAGAACGATTACCGCTTTATTCATTATGCAGCTACTCCTTATCAAACACTCTTACAAAATCCACAATAAACGCGTCGTCAACAAATGTTCCTTCGACCTTTTTAGGATTATTGATGCGATAACCTTGAATTTCAGTTGTAAGCAGAATAAATTGCGGCACATGAGAAACATTAGCATTGCATCTTGAGACCTCTTCACCGTCACAGTAAAAAACATAGCCGTCCGGCTGCCAATTCATGCCGAAATAATGCCATCCGTCCGAGGTTTCTTTCAAATCATAATTTACTCTTCCGTCTTCTCTGAATTGCTTCCCGTATCCCCCCATAATATTTCCTGTTGTTGCCGTGCCGTTTTTGAATGATTCCATAATATCGGACTCAATTCCGCACCATTCTGGTTCAAAACGGGCGCCGATTGTAGGAGATTGAGTCCAAAACGCACTCCACATGGTATCCGGATCTTTTTGAAATTTG
>JAEDMJ010000048.1 GCA_016303065.1 Clostridiales bacterium | reverse complement strand
TGTTTGGCATAATACCGTTTATCTGCAATGAACATAAGCGCTTTTATAATTCGTGGAAAAAAGAAGAGTTGGAATATTCGGATAAGGATGATCTGAACAGGCTGATCTGGCAGCCGGTAACTTCTTTGTTTATATTTGTGTTCCCTCTTTTATTTTTAATATGGCGTGTTTCTCTGCATACGATTGATGTTGCGGACTTTTCCTACTGCATTAACTTGATTGCATTGTGCCATGGCAAACTTACCGCAATTGTCAATAGTTTTTTTGATAACCGGCTTGGAGACAGCAGAATTAAGGATTATTTTGATTTCATTAATATGCCAATTGCAAGCCGTCCTGGAGCTGAGATTCCGGATGATTGGTTGAAAGAATTGCCGGAAATCGAATTTAAAAACGTGTCTTTTTCTTATGATCAGTCGGATAAAAAAACGGTTGACAATATATCTTTTTCTATTAGACCAAAGGAGAAAATTGCTCTGCTGGGGCTAAATGGCGCAGGTAAAACAACCCTTATTAAGCTGTTGTGCGGGCTATACGAGCCGTCATGCGGCGAGATCCTTATTGGCGGACAGAATATAATGCAGTTTTCTCAGGTTTCTCTATATAAGCTGTTTTCTGTTGTGTTTCAAGATTATTGGAACTACGAAATGCCGCTTGTTGAAACGCTTTCCATGGGGAGCACGGAAAAGGCAGAAATATCTTCCATTAAGCAAACTTTTGCCGATTTGGGCGGAGATGAGTTTTTATGTAAACGCTTTTTAGAAAATTACGATTTGAGTGTCGGAAAAATTCTTGACGAAAACGGTATAGAACTTTCCGGTGGGGAAAATCAAAAGATTGCATTAGCACGAGCGGTTCTTCAAAACAGAAAAATGCTAATATTTGACGAACCTACCGCTAATTTAGACGCTTATTCAGAAGAGTCGATTCTTAATAATGTTATTGCACATAATGATTCCAAATCAATTATAATAGTTACACATCGATTGTCTGTCGTCCATTATGTTGACCGGATTTTGGTTATGAAAAATGGACAAATCATCGAACAAGGTTCCCATGAGGAGCTGTTGAAGCGCAATGGTGAATATAAAAACCTATATTGCTTACAGCAAATGCAGTACAGGTGAGATTTTACTTATTGATGTTCGGATTAGGGCCGCGAACCGGGAGGAGTACGGGTTTCGCTTCGTTGGTGGCACTTAGAGCAATTATTTGAAAAAGGATTTTGTCATGAAAAATATGCTGCATACGTTTAAAACAAACGCGTTTATGTTCTTTTATATATGGAGGCAAAAATGCGGAAAGCCGTATATATTGCTCAAGTTTGTATTGGCGCTTTTTTCTGCGGTATTTCCTGTTGTTGTCTCGGTTTTGCCGGGGCTGATTATTAACGAGTTATTGGCGGGCGAAGTTACAAGGCGATTGATTTTATACATTGTACTTCTGTTGATGATACCGCTTATGAACTCCTTGCTGAATACAGCTATTGATAAGCTATTGTTTTCGTTGACGGAAAAACTCACCTTGGCAAATTTGCGGGAGTTTTATCATCATGTTACACAAATGGATTACGAGACCCTTGAAAATCCGGAGATATTAGATAAAAAGCAACGGGCAACCGATATTTTAGGGAACAATTTTGTCGTAGTGGATTATATATGCAATCTTTTTTCTTCGCTGCTGAAACTGGCGCTGATTTCCACGATAATCATTGCGCTAAACCCCTTTATTATTTTATTGGTCGTTTTGGTCATATTTGTAAATTCAGTTATAACTAAAAGACACGATCAGAAAAAGCACGAACTTGAAAAGCGTGTTCAATCGCAGGAGCGGCTCCAATGGGGAGTCAATTTCATGCTTGATATGTTTGAATACGCCAAGGAAGTGCGGTTGTTTAAAATCGGAGATTTCCTTATTGATAAACTCATTAACAGCGAAAAAAATATAAATCGGGAAAAAAGAAAAATAGTAAAGTCCAAAAGCGCCGCAACGTCGCTTCATGCCGTGCTTTCGTTCCTGAACCAATCAGTTTTATATATTTATCTGGTATACATGGTCATTTGCAAAGGGCTGTCGATTGGCAGCATGACTATTTTCCTCTCTGCCGCAGATCAGTTTTCCAGTGCGCTCAGCGCTGTGTCAGGTTCCTACTTAAAGCTTACAGCCAACGCCCTTAAAATCAGCGATTACCAGGAGTTTATATCGATTCCTCAGAAACAGTTTTCGGCCGGAAGCAGGACGCCGGAATTCAGCAAAAACTCTACGATAGAATTTCGGAACGTTTCCTTTAAGTATCCCGGAAGCGAGCGCTATGCGCTGAAGGATGTCAACATAGTCATCAGTGGCGAGGAAAAACTTTGTATTGTTGGGCCGAACGGAGCCGGCAAATCAACGTTCATCAAGTTGCTGACGCGATTGTACTTCCCTTCTGAGGGGGAAATCCTGCTCAACGGAATAAACATAAATGAGTACGATTATGACAAATACCAGAGACTGTTTTCTCCCGTGTTCCAGGATTTTTCAAAGTACTATCTGACCCTGGGAGAAAATGTAGTATTAGCCGATACCTACGACAGTGTCCGGTTAGATGCCGTGAGCGAATCGTCTGGTATCAGCCGCCTTGTTGAAAGCCTTCCAAAAGGATACGAAACCCAGGTCGATAAATGGATCGACAAGGAGGGTTTTGAACCATCCGGAGGAGAGGGACAGCGCATTGCAATAGCCCGCGCGCTGTATCACGGAGGAGAGATTTTCCTTCTTGACGAACCGACCGCCGCGCTTGACCCCATGGCGGAATACGAGATATACACCCAATTCCACAACATGATAACGGACAAGTGCGCGGTGCTTATCACGCACCGTCTCTCTGCCGTTCAGCTTGCGGACAAGGTGGCAGTATTCGAAAACGGGAGCATTGCGGAATACGGCACACACAGCGAGCTGTACGCCGAAGGCGGAATCTATACCGAGATGTTTAATAAGCAGGCGCAGTTTTACCGCGACAATCCTTTGGGCGGCTCCGCCCCTGAAGCGGACCTGCCGGACGGAGATGATGAAGCCTGATGGGAGCCTGTCTCCTTCCGATAAAAATACCAAACGACCTGTCGGCGGTCTTCTTTTATGCGCTGCCTGCGGCGTGGTGTCGGTCTTTGAACAGTTCAAAAATGGATGAGGTATGTCCGCATGAAAAAGAAAAATAAAATTCTAAAAACAGTTTTATATTGTTTTCGCTTGATGTATCGTTCCACTAAGTTTACATTTATATGCCATATTGTAGTAAGCTCGCTGTTATCTCTCTATGCATTGCTGAATGTTAATATGCTGAAATGGATTATTGATATTCTGACAGATAAAACATCACAATCCAATAAGATTTATTATGCTGTGATAGCTTACATATTAGCATTGGTGCTGTATGAATTATTGCAGAGCCTGAAAAAAATATTGTGGGATCATTCGTACGAAAAAGCCAGAAATTCTTTTCTGCGTGCAGTGTATGAAAAATTGATAGCAATGCCAATGGAATATGTCGATTCGGAAAGGGGGAGAGATGCGGTAGATGATGTTGTTTGGATGGCGGAGCTGCTCCCTGATATGGCGTATGATATTTGGGAATGTATCTATGTTTTGGTGAAATTCTGTATAGTTTTCTTTGCGTTGATTGTTTTTCATCCGAAATTTACTTTGATTGCGCTTGGACTGATTATTCCTTCTGTTATCGGAGAATTGGTCAGCAGCAGGCAGTCAGACAGTTTGCGGCGCAAAAAAGCGCCGAGCGCAAGAAAAATCCGTTATTACCGCTGGCTGCTGACTGATCGTGTGCCGGCAAAGGATATAAGAATGTATGATCTGTCGGAGCCTTTGACGCGGCGATATGAGGAAGAACGAAAGACTTACCAAAAGGCTTACCGGGAACTTGACCGAAAGCACGTAATTATATCGACGGCGACAGAAATCATCAAATATGGAGGCGAAGTATTGTTTTCTCTGGCGGCCATTATGATGGCGCTTGGAGGCAAGCTCACAATTGGCGATATGACACTGTATATCGGGTATATTGTTATTGCCTCAAATTCGTTTGAACGCCTTACCGGATCAGTTTGTAATATCTGCTTTAATTTGCCCAGGCAGCTGGCGCGGGTGTTTGAGTATGAGGAGATGCCGGGCGAAGAAGTCACCGGAGAGCTGCGTTTGTCGCCGGAGGAATTTGAATCTTTGGAATTTGAAAAGGTATATTTTAAATACCCGACTTCCGATCAGTTTGTGTTAAAAGGTGTAAGCTTCGTGATTCGCAGGGGCGAAAAAGTTTCGATGGTCGGTATCAACGGTTCGGGAAAAAGTACGATTATCAAAGTAATGCTGGGGCTGTATAAAATTGACTCCGGCGTTATTCGAATAAACGGAATCCCAATGGAAAAATACCGTATACAGGATGTCAGAAGGCTGTTTTCCGTTTTGTTCCAGTCATATGCACAATATGCCCTGACCCTGCGGGAAACGATTGGTTTGTCCTCGCCGGACCGTATGGATGATGACGGGAAGATGTTTGATGTAATGCAGCGGAGCGGTGTGTCCGAGTTCTATAATAAATTCTCTGATGGGCTGGAAACCTATGTTACAAAACAGTTTTCGGATGACGGGGTAGAACTTTCGAGGGGACAGCATCAAAAGCTGGCGTTGTGTCGGGCATATTTTAAGGATGCGCCGATTATTATTCTGGATGAGCCTTCCTCTGCGCTGGATGCAGAGGCGGAAGACAGGATTTTCGGGGATTTTGAGCATATTTCTCAGGGTAAAACAGGAATAATGATATCTCACCGTATTTCCGGTTCGCGGATGGCAGATAAAATCATTGTCATACAGGACGGGGTAGTCTGCGAATGCGGCACGCATGAAGAATTGGTTTCCTGTGAAAGCGGGGTGTATGCCGGTTTGTACCAAATGCAGAAAAAGAAGTATACAGTGGAACGGACGTGACACAATGCCAGGAAAAATGAAATTTTTACATACTGCGGTCAGCAATATAGCGTTTGCGCTGAAAACCAGTTTTCTTGCTTCGAAAAAATATTTTGCCCTTAAGTGTATTGTGCTGATTGGCTCGACAGCGGTTCCTTTGCTGACGATGTGGTTTTGGAAGCATATTCTGAATAGCTTGTCTTTTGGAAATGCGGGCGCAATAGGTCTGATGGTTGCGGCATATTTCTTTCTTGAACTGATGGTGCGTGTTGTCGGAAAGATCAACGCATATATTGAGAAAAGATATGAAGAAGCAATTGATTTTTATTTCGATCGTGTAATGATCGAGAAGACATCGAGGATAGATCTGGCTTATTTTGATTCTGCGCAAATGGCGGATAAAATCAGCCGGGCGCGTGACAATTTTTGGGCATTGGAAGAAACGTCGTGGACGGTTTTTCAGATATTGTCAGAGGCGATAAATGTGATCATCACATTTGTCGTTGTGTGTACGATCAATGTCTGGATCGGAGTGGCTACGGTATTGCTTTTGATTCCCTCTGCATTCAGCTATAAGAAATACATAGATTGCATTACTCGTGACTATGAGTATGCGCTTCGAAATGATATGCGAAAAGTGGAGTATCTCAGAGATTTGTTTTTGGATGAGCAAATTCATTTTGAGATGAAGTTGCACCAGAACGGTTTTTACTTTTTGGATATGTTTGCGGCGCTTAAAAACAAAATCCTGAAAGTGGGAACGAAGTTTGACCTGGAACAGATCAGCCGTCGGGCTGCCATATCGCTGCTGAATTACGGCGGAGATGCAGCCATGCTGATATATTCGATTGTGGGTGTTAACGCCGGAAATTTCGGCATTGGCGATCTTCAATACAGTGTAAGTATTGTTGCCCGCCTCCGGGAACAGTTTTCTGCGCTGATTATTGACGTCAACCGCTTTCTTGGACATAATACAAGGCTCAATGATCTGCGCGAATTTATCGAGCTCAAGCCCGAGTCCGAAAAAAGCGGAACAAAACTTCCGTCGCCAAATCCCAAAATCGAATTTCGCGGCGTATGGTTTCGATACCCTAACACTAAGGATTATGTCTTGAAGAATTGCTCCTTTACAATTGAGCCGAATCAGAAAATGGCTCTTATTGGAATGAACGGTTCCGGAAAATCCACAATTATAAAACTGATGTTTCGTTTTTATGATCCGGAGCAAGGCTGTATAACCCTTGACGGAACCGATATTCGGGAGTATGACATATATGCGCTGCGAAAAGTATTCGGTGTTCTTTTTCAGGAGGTTGTGCAGTACAGTCTGCCTTTACGGGAGATTATTGCTCTTTCGGATTTTGAACAGCGGTTTGACACGGAGCGCTTAGACCGTGCCTGTGATATAAGCGGCGTTTCGCCGTTGATTCAGGGGTGGGAATCCGGGTATGATACTGTATTGGGCAGGAAATACACCGGAGACGGCAAAGATTTGTCCGGTGGGCAATGGCAGCTGCTGGGCCTGGCGCGGGCATATTTTAAAAAATGCGACTATATGGTGCTGGACGAGCCGTCTGCGGCGCTTGATCCGGTGTCGGAAGATCGAATCTTTGAACAGTTGTATCAGTTGGGCAAAAATAAAACTGTTGTTATGATATCACATCGCTTTTCAAATACGACTAACGCCGATAAAATCCTTGTTATCGGTGACGGGCATATCGTTGAGCAGGGGTCGCATTCGGAGCTGCTTTCAAAGAACGGAGAGTATGCCCGGTTGTTTTTGATACAGTCCAAGCGTTATATCTGACCGCATATGTTATTCGCCTCCGCAGACAGACGAAAGTGTTACGTGTAAATATTGAGTGATGTTTATGCTGCGCAATGCTGTTTTGCAATTGGCGTTATCTGTGAGCAGAACTTCTGCACAGAAAAAACAAAGGGGGAACAGAGTGTGTCTTCAAAGCTCCTTCCGATAAAAATACCAAACGACCTGTCGGCGGTCTTCTTTTATGCGCTGCCTGCGGCGTGTCTGTGCGGAGATCCGGACTACGCCGATTGGTACCACATGAACTACCTTGATTTTTACGGGTATAAAAACACCGCGAACCGTGAGAGGTACGAGTTTCGCTTCGTGGATGCGGTTTCGTATGTGGACCGGGGGCTTCATGTAAACGATGCGGTCGGGATAGATCGGTATGACATGCAGTATTTTTCCTGTCTTGATCTCATCGGGTTTCTGAAACAGCGGATAGACACGTGGAGCTACACTGTCCTGTATGTGGACGAAAGCAAAATTCCGGACAGTCCCTTTTCTTCGGCCGGACATGAATACCTGGTGTACGGATATGACGACGGCACGCAGGAGCTGTATATGCTGGGGATGAACCGTCAGCACCGGTATGCGGAAATGAAACTGTCGTACTCCGTTGTAAGGGAGGCATTTGACAGCCTGATTCAAAACTTCGACCATGGCAGGATTTTGTATCAGCTGTGCGTGACAAATCGGTATACTTCCCTTGCGGGTGGAGAAAACAGATATTTCTCCCATCACATCGTCCGTGAGTACCGGGAGGAGGTCTTTGTACACAAAATCCGCACATATCTTTCCGGAGGGATAACCGAGGGCTCGCTCAGGGTCATCAACGAGTCGATCAATCCGAAGGCGGCCTGCGGCATAGATACGGCGGAGGTTTTGCGCCTGTATTTATCGGAGGTGGAGACGGGGGAGAATCAGTTTGAATTTAACGTGCCCTTTTTCTTCCTCGATCATAAAAAATGCGTCCGCAGCCGGCTCCTGTATGCATATGAGAAGACCGGACGCGGGATGTACAGAGACGCCGCAGAGGAATACGGCGGCGTGGTGTCGGCCTTTGAACAGTTCAAAAATGTGCATATCAAGAAGATGCTGAAAAACGATTGCGACTTGCGCTTTCTGAATGAACTGTTGGACAAAGCTACGGAGGCGGAAAGAAATATACTTTCCGGAGTGTGACGGCAGCCTTCCGGGCGGGTTGGGCGCAGTCTTAACATCGCCTGTCTTTTGCGAAAAGACAGAGCGAAGCTGTGCGCGCGCCTTTTTTCGGGAAAACCTTCGTCCGACGCTTTTTGTTCCGGACAAAAAGCCCCCCTCTTATTCACACCAGGGAATAAGAGGGGACTTGCATATAAATTCCTTTTCGCAAGGACGGTGAAGGCGCCGTGCGTTGTATGCGGCGCTTACACCCTAAAACGCTTTGGCGGAGGCTTTCCGCTGCTTTTTTGGGGGGGATGCGCTCAGTAAACGCTGACGACGGGCTCCGCCGGCTCTTTTGCGGGAAGAACGGAGCTCACTTTTACCGATATGCCGCCGTTTGCATCGTCGTTGGTGTCAAGAACGCCTGTGACCGAATACCACCCGGGAAGCCGCAGCGAATCGATTCCGTCGTATATGCAGGGGAGCCACGCAAACTGTATGTCGTCGGCGCAGCAGGCGAGAACATGTCTTCCTGCCATGAACTGGTTCGGGGGACATTCCTCGTCGGTTCCGCACCAGGCGAGAAATTTCACGCGCTTTCCCTCGTATTTGTCGAGATCGTCGTACATATCCGAAAACCAGAGAGCGTAATCCCTGTCTCCGATGACAACGGTTTCGGCCTCAAGGTCAAACGGAAGAGGATCGACGATGTCGTCCTGTTCGGCGGCGCCGTTTGTAAATCGGTAATAGATGTCGCCGCGGCGGTTGACGGCGCGCACGGCCTTGTGCAGCGGCATTTTGTCGCGGCCGGGGGCGAGACGGTTGAAAACCACGACGGAGGACGAGGTCAGCATTTCGTAGACCAGGCTTCTCATGTTTGCGTTGTACATCTCAAACGTGAGTGAGTCAAAGACCGTTATGCTCTGGAACACATACCAGTGCTCGGGAAGCGCTTCGGCCAGGGGGCGAAGCGTCCACATTGCGTTGTATTCGATGGCGATCCGCTGGGCTCCGGTTTCCCGCTCCAGGGCGCGGAGACGGGCTTCGGTCAGCTCTTCGGCAGAGGAGATCGTCCTGACTTCGATCTGTTTTTTGCGGAGTGCTTCAATGTCGTACTCGCATTCGCCCTCTTCGCAGACCAGAAGAAGAAACCGCTTTCCCTGGGAAAACCGGGATTTCAGCATGAGATTCGAAACGTAGGTCGTTTTGCCCGCGTCCAGAAAACCCATGAAAAGATATACGGGAATTTCCATTTTGTTCAGCCGTTTTGACCTTTCTTACGCCCGGAAAAGTTCTTTTATGGCGGATTCGTTCAGATTTGCCCCGATAACGCAGAGTCTTCCGGTCACGTCGGCGCTTCCGGTGCGAATATTGTGCTCGCCGGGAACATAGTCGAAATGGAGCCAGCCCCCTTCTGCTCCGGGAACGATTCCCTTTGCACGGAGAACCTGTCCGCAGGAGCCGGAGTCCAAAGCGGAAAGCGCTGCTTCGAGTTCGTCCGGGGTATAGCGGCGGCCGGTTTCGATGCCCCAGCTTGTGAAGACCTCGTCGGCATGGTGGTGATGGCCGTGGTCATGGTCGTGGTCATGGCAGTGGCAGTGCCCGTGGTCGTGGTCATGCCCGTGGTCGTGGTCATGCTCGTGGTCGTGCTCATGCTCGTGGTCATGCTCGTGGTCATGCTCGTGGTCGTGTTCGTGCTCGTGGTCATGGTCATGGTCATGCTCATGGTCGTGTTCGTGCTCGTGGTCATGGTCATGCCCGTGCTCATGCTCATGTTCGTGGTCGTGGTCATGGTCGTGTGCATGGTCGTGTGCATGGCCGCAGACGGGACAGACGGCTTCTTTTTCGAGTCTTTCAAGCGCCGCAGAAAGCGTGTTTTCCTTTTCGACGGCTTTTCTGAGAACGCTTCCGTCAAGCTCGTCCCAGGGCGTCGTGACGATTGTGGCCGAGGGGTTGTGCTCGCGGATAAGGGCAAGGCAGCGGTCAAGCTTTTCGGGGCTGAGGCCGTCGGTGCGGCTGAGCACGACGGTTCCGGCGTTTTCAAGCTGGTCGAGGAAGAATTCGCCGAAGTTTTTGATATAGATCCGGCACTTGTTGGCGTCCACTACGGTAACAAGCGAGCCGATCTCCGCCCGGTCGCCGCAGGCGGAAGCCGCGGCGCGCATGACGTCGCTGAGCTTTCCGACGCCGGAGGGCTCAATAAAGATACGGTCGGGGGCAAACTCGTCGAGAACTTTGCCCAGAGCCGCGCTGAAATCGCCGACAAGGCTGCAGCAGATACAGCCGGAATTCATTTCCGTTATCTCGATTCCCGCTTCCTTGAGAAATCCGCCGTCAATGCCGATTTCGCCGAACTCGTTTTCGATCAGAACCAGCTTTTCGCCGGCATATGCTTCTTTGATGAGCTTTTTTATGAGCGTCGTTTTGCCGGCGCCGAGAAAACCGGAAAATACGTCAATTTTTGTCATTTCAAACACCTGCGATCCTTTATTTTATAACTGAATATTATACCACTGCGGCGGTAAAAGGTCAAGCGGAAAGATGTGTCCCGGAGGGCTGTTTCCCCGGAAATAACGTGGAAGCGGCCACGGGAAAGTTTGGAAAAAGGGACGCTTTTTTCGGCAAAAGCTTCGCCGCCACATAAAAAAACTTTTCGTGTCTGCCGGGAGCAGAGGAGGCGGCGCGCCGCTTAGGGGAAAATGCAGAAAAATATGTGTTGACAAATTGCCGGAAGGGCTGTATAATAAACCAAAGTTTAACAGAGTCAAAAACTGAGAACCTGAGGAGTACCTGTTTTCGGCAGCGGTACAGAGAGGGTCGGCCGCGGAAGGATTTTTTCCGCGGGTGAAAGCCGAGCCGGGCGTTTGAGATTCGGGGAAGGTCGCAGGAGAGTTGCCGGCGTGAAGCTTTGGCTTAGCGTCGGTCGGGGAGTTCCCGTTACAGGACGGGGAGATGAATGTCTTCCGCAAAGGTGTGCGCCGCGAAAAAAATTTGCGGTGCAAAAAAGGGTGGTACCGCGGATTTTAATTGTCCGTCCCTCGTGACAAAACACGGGGGACGGATTTTTTATTTCACTATTTTTTTTGAACAGGAGATGAGAAAATGTCTGACCACGTTCGCGAGATTGCCGGAAGGCTCAGAGAAATGCGCGAGATCGCAGGCTTATCTGTAGAAGAGGTGGGAGAGCGTCTCACCGTTACGACGGAACAGTATAAAACGATGGAAAGCGGAACCGTGGACATACCGGTGAGCGTACTGTGCGAAGCGGCAGATATCTTCGGCATATCTGTGACAGAGCTTCTGACGGGGGACCGCGCCAGACTCAAGATGTATTCCGTCGTCCGCAAAAACAAAGGCATCGGCGTTGAACGCACGGCGGGGTACGACTATAAGTCGCTGGCATATTCCTTTGCCGACAGAAAGGCCGAGCCGCTGCTTGTGACGCTGGACCCCAAAAATGCGGGAGGAGAGCTCCATCCCAACGCCCACACGGGCCACGAGTTCCATTACTGCCTTGAGGGAAAAATGCGAGTGTATATCGGCGGGCATGAGATTGTGCTGGAAGAAGGAGATTCGATCTATTTCGACTCTGCGTATCTGCACGCCATGGAGGCTCTCGGCGGAAAGCCGGCGAAGCTTATCGTGGTGGTCATAAAATAAGCATAAAAAACAAAGGAAAGAAATAATCAGATGTTCATTGACAGATTTTGCGAAACGGAATACGACTCTTACGAGAGTTTCCGTGACAACTTCAAAATAAAGGTTCCGGAGAACTTCAATTTCGGGTATGACGTCATCGACGAGCTTGCCGTGATCCGTCCCGAAAGCCTTGCGTTTATCTGGTGCAACGACAGGGGCGATGAAAAGCGCGTCACCTTTGCCCAGCTCAAGACGCTTACCGACAAGTGCGCCAATATGCTCGACGCCCACGGAATCGGCCGGGGGGACATTGTCATGACGCTTGTGCGCTGCGCCTGGCAGTACTGGATCATTGCCATCGCCGCTCACAAGCTCGGCGCGGTGCTGCTCCCTGCGGTTTACCAGCTTATGACGAAGGACCTTGTCTACCGCTTCCAGTCTTCGAAGGCAAAGGCGGTCGTCTGCGCGGATATTCCGGAGCTGCGCGGGCACGTTCTTGAGGCCTGTGAGATCTGCGGCGGACCGGATATACGTTTCGGCCTCGGAGGAAGCTTTGACGGATTTGAGGACTTTGATTCGGAGCTGGAGTCTGCTCCGGAGGCCTTTGAGCGCAGGCACACCGAAAACGACGACCCCTTCCTTATATTCTTCACGTCGGGTACCGCGGGCAACCCGAAAATGGTCACTCACGATTTCAGATATCCTCTCGGCCACATACTGACCGCAAAGTTCTGGCAGGATATCCAGCCGGGCGATCTGCACTATACCCATGCGGACACGGGCTGGGCAAAGACTTCCTGGGGCAAAATATACGGGCAGTGGATCTGTGAAGCCACGCTTATGCTGTACGACTGCTCCGGACGCTTTCATCCGACGGACATTCTTGAGCTTGTGCAGAAATACCGCGTCAATGTTCTCTGCGGGCCGGCAACGGTATATCGCTTCCTTATAAAGGAAGATATGAGTATGTACGACCTTTCAAGCCTCCGGCACTGCTGCATTGCGGGCGAACCGCTCAACGGCGAGGTATATAATAAATGGAAGGAATACACGGGGCTTGAGCTGAGAGAAGGGTTCGGAATGTCCGAGACTGCGGTTCTGGCCGCCAACTTCCCGTGGATGAAGGTGAAGCCCTGCTCCATGGGAAAACCCTCGCCGCATTTCAACATCAAGCTGATCGGAGATGACGGAGCCGAGGTTGAGCGCGGAGACGAAGGCGAGATCTGTATTCCCGTGGCAAACGGAAGTCCGGCGGGCCTCACCGTCGGATATTACAAGGACCCGCAGAAGACCGAAATGATAATCCACGGCGGCTATTTCCACACGGGCGATGTGGCCTGGATGGATGAGGACGGATATCTTTGGTTTGTGGGGCGCAGCGACGACGTCATCAAGAGCTCGGGATACCGCATCGGGCCCTTTGAGGTCGAAAGCGCGCTTATGACTCACCCCGCCGTCCTTGAAGCCGCGATCACTGCGATGCCGGATCCGGACCGCGGACAGATAGTCAAGGCGTACATCGTTCTGGCAAAGGGCTTTACCGCTTCGGACGCCCTGAAAAAAGAACTTCAGGACCACGTCAAGCGCACGACTGCGCCTTACAAATATCCGCGCGTTATCGAGTTCGTGTCCGAGCTCCCCAAGACCGCAAGCGACAAAATCAAGCGAAGCGCCCTCCGCAGCCGGGACGCGGAAAAAGCAAATACGCAACAGAATGTATAAAAGTACCGGTGGTATAATTTTGCTCTGCCGTTTGTGCATAATGACGGACAACCTCGGGCGAAAAAACTGATTGTACAAAACTACGGAAGCGGGAAGGCCGTTAAAATGGCCTTCCCGCTTTTGAATTCCCGCAAAAGGTCGGCAAATTGGTAAATTTGGATAATTCCGGAGTTAAACAATTGTACAATAGTAACCACTGATTAACAAATGATGACCGGAAAATTAATAAATTTTTGCTCCGGCGATATT
>JAEDMJ010000047.1 GCA_016303065.1 Clostridiales bacterium | reverse complement strand
CGTATTATCTCAGCAAAGTCGCCTCAAAGCTTGAAAACAAAACGATCGTGTTCTGCGGCGTGTCTTTCATGGGAGAAAGCGGATGCCTTCTGAACCCGGAAAAAAGCGTGCTCATGCCGGACGCCCGCGCCGACTGCCCCATGGCGCACATGGTGAAGCGCGAAGAAGTTGAGGAGATCCGCAGAAAATACGACGACCTTGCCGTCGTGTGCTACATTAACTCCACGGCAGAGATAAAATCCTGGTCGGACGTGTGCGTCACGTCGGCAAACGCCGTAAAAATCGTCAAAAATCTCCCCAACAAAAACATCCTTTTCATTCCGGACAAAAACCTGGGGCGCTATGTCGCCCGCCTGGTGCCGGAAAAGAATGTCATAACCGCAAAGGGCTTCTGCCCCATTCACGAGCACATCTCCGCCGACGAGATCCGAAGCCTGAAAAAAGAGCACCCCGCCGCAGAGATCCTCGTCCACCCCGAATGCACTGAAGAGGTGTGCGCCCTTGCCGACTGCATCGGTTCGACCTCGGAAATCATCAGAAAAGCCACCGCTTCGGCTTCAAAGGAATTCATCATCGGTACCGAAGCCGGCGTCCGTTACGAGCTGGAAAGCAAAAACCCCGGCAAGACCTTCTATTTTCCAAAAACCACTCCCGTATGCCCGGATATGAAGCTTGTCACTCCCGAAAAGGTTCTGCACGTTCTGAAAACGGGCGAAAACCGCGTCGGCGTCGCGTCAGAGTTCGCCGTCCCGGCCGAAAAAACCCTGACCCGTATGCTCGAGCTTTCCGAACAGGCATGAAAGTGTGAGCCGCGATGAAAAAAGAGCTTGAGTACGACGTTGTCATTGCGGGAACCGGCGTTGCCGGGCTTTATACCGCGCTCAACCTTCCCCGGGATAAAAAAATCCTCATGATATGCAAGGAAGACATGGACAGCTGCGATTCAATGCTTGCCCAGGGAGGCATATGCGTTCTCGCAGACGAAGATGACTACGACGCATTTTTTGAGGACACCATGCGCGCCGGTCACTACGAAAACAGGAGGGAAAGCGTCGACATAATGATCCGCTCCAGCCGCGCCGTCATCGACGATCTGCTGACCCTCGGGGTGCGGTTTGAGAGGAACGAGGACGGAACGCTGAAATATACCCGCGAGGGCGCCCATTCCAGGCCGAGGATCTGTTTTCACAAGGACATCACCGGAAAAGAAATCACCCGGGCGCTCCAGCGCCGTGTGAAAACATATTCCAACATCGAAATTTCGGAATACACGGAGATGACCGATCTTCTCACGGAAAACGGCAAATGCGCCGGACTTCTCGCCAAAAGGGGCGAAGACGAGCTTGCCCTCCGCGCCGAAAACACGGTGCTTGCCACGGGCGGGATCGGCGGACTTTACGAGCACTCCACCAATTTTCCCTGTCTTACCGGGGACGCGCTCACCGTTTCAAAAAAGCACGGCGTAAGACTCGAACACACCGACTATGTCCAGTTCCACCCCACGAGTCTTTACAGCGAAAAGGCCGGAAGAAGTTTTCTGATCTCCGAATCCGCCCGCGGCGAAGGGGCGATTCTTCTGAACTCCCGCGGAGAGCGCTTTACCGACGAACTCCGGCCGCGCGACGTCGTCACAAAAGCCATTCTGGCCGAAATGGAAAAAGAGGGCAGCCGCCATGTTTGGCTCTCTTTTGAAAGAGTCCCCAAAGAAACAATCCTCAGCCATTTCCCGAACATTTACGAAACCTGTCTCCGGGAAGGCTACGACATCACAAAGGAAGCGATACCCGTCGTTCCCGCCCAGCACTATTTCATGGGCGGCGTATACGTCGACAGCGATTCAAAGACCACAATGAAAAACCTTTACGCCGTCGGTGAAACAAGCTGCAACGGCGTTCACGGAAAAAACCGCCTCGCCAGCAACAGCCTTTTGGAAAGCCTTGTATTTGCAAAGAGGGCCGCAGAAAAAATCGCGTCCGGAAAGGAAAACAAAACAAAATGAATTCCATCACCATGAAGCTCGCGGCAGACAAATATATCCGCCTTGCGCTTGAAGAAGACATCAACAGCGAAGACGTCACCACGAACTCCGTCATGCCCGAATACCGTCTGGGCGAAGTGCAGCTCATCTGCAAGCAGGACGGCATCGTCGCGGGCCTCGGCGTTTTTGAAAGGGTATTTACGATTCTTGACCCGGATACAAAGGCCGAGTTCTTCGTCAGGGACGGCGACTTTGTCAAAAAAGGCACTCACATGGCCACCGTCACCGGGGATATACGCGTCCTGCTCTCCGGAGAACGCACTGCGCTCAACTATCTCCAGCGCATGAGCGGAATCGCCACCTATACCAACTCCGTGGCAAAGCTGCTCGAAGGCACAAAAACCACGCTGCTTGACACACGAAAGACCTCTCCCTGCATGAGAATCTTTGAAAAATACGCCGTCAAAGTCGGCGGCGGCTCCAACCACCGGTACAATCTGTCCGACGGAGTCCTCCTCAAGGACAATCACATTGACGCCGCAGGAGGAGTCAAAGAGGCCGTCGCCGCCGCAAAGGCCTACGCGCCTTTTGTCCGCAAGATCGAAGTCGAAGTCGAAAACCTCGACATGGTCCGCGACGCTGTCGAAGCGGGCGCAGACATCATCATGCTCGACAATATGACCCCCGACCAGATGGCCGAAGCCATCCGAATTATCGACGGAAGAGCCAAAACGGAGTGCTCCGGAAACATCACCCGCGAGAACATAAAGACCGTCGCCGCGCTCGGCGTGGACTATGTTTCAAGCGGTGCCCTCACCCACTCCGCGCCGATCATGGACATCAGCTTAAAGCACCTCCGCGCCATAGACCGATAAGCTCACGGGGACAGCCCCCGGAAAGGAGAAATACGATGACCTCAGCAGAGCGACGAAAAAAAATCATATCGCTGATAAAAGAATCCGACACCCCCCTCTCCGGCGGAGCGCTCGGCCGCGAAACGGGGGTCAGCCGCCAGGTCGTTGTTCAGGATATCGCCATTCTGCGAAGCGAAGGCTGTCCGATAACCGCGACCGCAAGGGGTTATGTGCTTGACGGCCAAAGCCGCTGCTCGCGGCTTTTCAAGGTGCATCACACCAATGAGCGCACCGAAGAAGAGCTCACTCTGATCGTCGACCTGGGCGGGTGCGTGCAGGACGTCATGGTGAACCACAAAATATACGGAAAAATGTCTGCCCCGCTGAACGTCAAAAACCGGCGAGACGTTCAGACATTCATCCGCAATATCGAATCCGGAAAATCCGTTCCGCTTTTGAACGTCACCTCCGGATATCATTTCCACCGGATAAGCGCCGATACTCCGGAGATCCTTGACGAGATCGAAGCTGCGCTTTCGGAAAAAGGTTTTCTTGCAGAGCTCATGCCGTACGAAAAAGACGAGCTGTAAGCCACAGATACAAAGACGGAAAACGCCTTTCGCCGCTTGGGGAAGGCGTTTTTTTGCGCTGTTGAAAAAAACAAAATTTTGTGGTATAATACCTTTATTCTTTGCGCCGCAGGAAAAAATTTTTACAAAAAACGAGGTGGTGTTTTGTTTAAAAACATAAAGGCGAAATACTGTGCGATTGCGTTTTTGTCAAGCGCATTTCTCGCATTCGGATTATACAACGTCCACTCGGTTTCAGGCATAACCGAGGGAGGCGTTCTCGGACTGACGCTGCTTCTGGAGCACTGGCTCGGCATCTCTCCGGCTCTTTCCGGGCTGGTGCTGAACGCCGCCTGCTACGGTCTTGGGTGGAAGCTTTTGGGAAAAGATTTTCTCGTCTATTCCGCAGTTTCCGCCGGAGGGTTTTCCGCAGCCTACAAGATCTACGAGCTCTTCCCCCCGCTCTGGCCGGGGATCTCCGAAAAGCCGCTTCTCGCCGCACTTATCGGCGCGGTCTTTGTCGGCGTCGGAGCGGGAGTCTGTGTCCGCATCGGCGGAGCGCCCGGCGGCGACGACGCCCTCTCCATGAGTCTTTCCCGCCTTCTCCGGATCAATATTCAGTGGATATATCTCGCCTTCGACCTGATCGTGCTGGGATTGTCCCTCACATACATTCCCCTGGGGCGAATTGTCTATTCGCTTCTGACTGTCGTGATCTCGGGACAGATAATCGGCTTTATTCAGAAAATTCCTTTCGGCAAAAAAGCGAAGGGAAAACCAAACTCCCCCGCCGAAAACGACCCCCGGCAGAAAGAAAGCTGATTTTCCCGCCGCCGTCCGGGTCAGCACTTTTTTCTCCGAAAACAAAGGCTTTTTTGCGCGAACTCCCGCCCGTATAGTATACGGGCGGGAGTTTTCCGTCAGGACGCCTTTTCAAACTGGCTGTTGTATAGCTCGGCATAGAAGCCGTTTTGCGAAAGCAGTTCGTCATGCGTTCCGCTTTCGATGATGTCGCCGTTTTTCATAACGAGTATCAGATCGGCGTTTTTGATCGTCGAAAGCCTGTGGGCAATGACGAAGGACGTGCGGTTTTTCATCAGCTCGTCCATGGCGCGCTGTATCTGAAGCTCCGTGCGCGTGTCGACGGAGCTTGTCGCCTCGTCAAGAATAAGCATCGGCTTGTCCGCGATCATCGCCCTTGCTATGGTAAGCTGCTGTTTCTGCCCCTGGGAAAGGTTGACCCGGTCATTCAGCACAGTGTCGTATCCGGAGGGAAGAGTCCTTATAAAGTGGTCAAGTCCGACCGATTTACAGGCCTTCCTCATTTTCTCATCCGTGGCGTCCTTTGTGCAGTATATCAGGTTTTCCCGCACCGTGCCCTCAAAGAGCCATGTGTCCTGAAGCACCATGCAGAAAAGCGAATGCACCGTCTCCCGGGAAAGCTCTTTTGTCGGCACTCCGTCGACCCTGATCTCCCCGCCCTGGATTTCGTGGAAGCGCATGAGCAGGTTCACAATCGTCGTCTTTCCGGCGCCGGTGGGCCCGACGATTGCGATCTTCTGACCGGGAAGCGCGGAGGCGGAAAAATCGTTTATAACCGTCGTGTCCGAATCCTCGTATCCGAATTTCACATGGTCAAACTCGACGTATCCGTTCACTTCCGTGAGTTCCTTCGTCTTTGCGCTCTCGTCTTCCATTTCTTCCTCTTCGAGGAACTCAAACACCCTTTCTCCCGCCGCCGCTGCGGACTGGAGGGACTGCATTGCCTGGGCGATCTGGGAAAGAGGCTGGGTAAAATAGCGGACATAGAGCATGAACGCAACTATCACGCCGAAATCGATTTTTCCGTTCAGGGCCATCGCGCCGCCCACAACGCACACCGTAACATATCCGAAGTTTCCCATGAACCCCATGATAGGATGCATCAGTCCCGAAAGGCACTGTGCCCTGAACGCGCTTTCGCTCAGTTCGCCGTTCAGCCGGTCGAACTTTTTCCGGGCTTCGGCCTCGCCGTTATAGGCTTTTACAACCGTGTGCCCTGCGTATATCTCCTCGATGTGACCGTTGAGGTCGCCGAGACGGTCCTGCTGTCTTGTGAAGTACTTCTGGCTCTTTCCCATGATCGAAAACATCAGCACAAATCCGATCAGCGTGGCAAGAACCGCCGCCGCAGTCATAACAAGGTTCGTCCTGAGCATCATGATCAAAGAACCCGCAAAAAGCACAACCGCCGAAACCAGCGAACCGATGCTGTTGTTCAGCGACTGGGCAATCGTGTCCACGTCGTTTGTAACGCGCGAAAGCACGTCGCCCGTGGTGGTTCGGTTGTAGTACCACATAGGAAGCCGGTTTATCTTTTTTGAGATATCCGACCGAAGCCGCTTTGACACCTTCTGCGTCACGGTCGCCATGATCCAGTTCTGCACGGACGAGAGAATATAGCTTGAAGCGTAGAACGCGACAAGCGTGAACCCGATTTTTGCAACCGCATCCATATCTATGCCGGTTGTGATGCCGCCGGTTATGAGGTTTGTGATCTCAGAGAGTTTGTCCGGCCCGGCAAGAGTCAGAACCGTCCCCGCCGCGGCGCACACAACGGCAATTACCATTCCGGCGATATGCTTTCTGCAATAACCGAGAAGCTTTTTCCAGGTTCCAACAAGGTCGTTCGCCTTTTCTCCGGCGCCGGGACCGGGACCGTGACCCGGACCGGGGCCGTGGTGACGCGCCATTTTTGCCTGTCCGAGTTTGTATTCATTGTTTTTCACTGTGCAAGCTCCTCCTTTGAAAGCTGGGAAAGGGCGATCTGCCGGTAAACCTCGCAGTTTTCCATAAGCTGGCTGTGGGTGCCGATCCCGGCCATACGCCCGTCGTCGAGAACGACGATCCTGTCGGCATCGCGGATCGTGCCGATGCGCTGGGCAACGATGATCTTCGTTGCATCCCGGCACTCACGGTTGAGTGTTTCTCTCAGCGTCCGATCCGTTCTGTAATCCAGCGCCGAAAACGAGTCGTCAAATATAAGTATTTCCGGCTTCCGGCAGACTGCTCTGGCAATTGAGATGCGCTGTTTTTGTCCGCCGGACAGGTTCGAGCCTCCCTGAGCGATGAAGCCCTGATATGAATCCTCCATGTTTTCGACAAAATCCTTTGCCTGGGCAACCTCCACGGCTTTTACAACGCCGTTTTCAAGTTCACCTGCGTCTTTTCCGTTGTCACCGTAGGCCACGTTGGAGGAAACCGTGCCCGTAAAAAGCGTCGCTTTCTGGGAGACGTATCCGATCTTGTTCCGAAGCGCGGTCTGGGAGTATTCGCGAACATCCCGTCCGTCCACAAGCACTTCGCCCGCCGTCGCATCGTAAAACCGCGGAATAAGGTTCACTGCCGTGCTCTTGCCGCACCCGGTCGCGCCGATGAAGGCAACAGTCTCTCCCCTTTTCGCCCGGAAGGATATATTGCTCAGCGAGTCCTCCTCCGCGTCGGGATAGCGGAAGCTCACGTTTCTGAACTCGATTTCACCCACTGCCCCGGGGAGTCCTTCTTCCTCTTTTCCGTCGGTGATGGAAAGCTCTGTGTCAAGCACCTGGTTTATTCTGTTTGCGGCAACGGAAGCCCTCGGAAGCATTATGAATATCATAACGAGCATCATGAAGGACATGATAACCTGCACCGCATACTGTGAAAAAACGATCATCTCCGAAAAAAGCACGGCCTTTTCCGCAAGCCCCGCGCCGTTGATAAGCGCCGCTCCGATCCAGTAGACGGCCAGGGAAAGCCCGCTCATGATAAGCTGTATGCTCGGCATCATGAACGCCATTGTCCTGTGGGCAAAAAGGTTCGACTTAGTCAGGCTTTCATTTGCTTTTTCAAACTTGTCTTCCTGATAGCTCTCCGCGTTGTAGGCGCGCACGACCCTTAGGCCGCTCAGGTTCTCCCTTGTGACACGGTTCAGATCGTCGGTGAGTCTCTGCAGCTTTTTGAATTCCGGAAGCACAAAAATAATGCACACGCCAACCACGCACATAAGCACCGCGACGGCCGCGGCGGTGGATAAAGTCCACTCCCAGCGCTTTCCCGCGATTTTGCAGATGGCCCAAACCGCCATTATCGGCGCTTTCACCATCACCTGAAGCCCCATTACGATCAGGTTCTGCACCTGAGTCACGTCGTTTGTTGAACGGGTTATCAGGCTTGCGGTCGAAAAACGCCCGATCTCCTCCATCGAAAAGGACTGCACCCTTCCAAAAAGCCTGCGGCGCAGCACCGCGCCCGTGTTCGCCGAAATTTTTGACGCGCACACTGCGGTAAACACCGAAGCCGCAAGGCTTCCCAGCGCGCAGACCAGCATCATTCCGCCCGCCGAAAGCACCTCGCGCATCTCGCTTCCCGGAGTCTGGATGAGCATCGTGATCTCGGACATATAGTCCGGTATCGTAAGGTCGAGCCACACCTGCACCACAACAAATCCGACCGACACAAGCGCAAGCACAAGCTCCTTCCAGGTCAGTCTTTTCAGAACTTTTATCATTTCTAAAAACTGTTCCTTTCTTTTTTCACTAACTCAGTTAGATATATCTGTAAAGATTCAGCGGAAGAATCCGCTGAACCCCTGACTTCAAAGGTCGATATCCGGCCTTTTGACTATCTTCTGTATTTCGCCAAGCGTTTTGGCAAAATCGCTCAAACGCTCCATTCCGATCCGGTCGATCAGAAGTCCGACCTGGGAATAAAGCGCATCGCGCATTTTCTCCGCCGCCGCCCGGCCTTCCGAGGAAAGCCTCACCGCCGTCACCCTCGCATCGGACAGATCCGTCTCCTTTACGATAAGCCCTTTTGCCTCCAGCTTTTTGAGAAGCACGGCGACTCTCGCCGTGCTGACGTTCATAAAGCGGCTGATGTCTCCGGCGGTCACAGAGTTTTTCGATTCTTCCAGAAATTTTATCAGCGCGCCGCATCCGGCGTTTCTCTTGTTTATCTCTCCGAACAACTTTTCGGGATGAAGCCTGTCAAACTGTGCAAGAACCTCTTCCACCTGCCGGGTATCCGCCATTTTTCTACCGCTCCGATTCTTTCCGGGACAAAAAACATAACCCGGTTAGATTTCTTTTGTATTATATATCAGCCATGTGTCCCGTTTGAGAGCGCACAGTGAACATTTTGTGAATGTCTCTGAAACCGGGAAGGATTCTCCTCCGTTTTTATTTTTACACCGATTTAACCTTTTCATGCTGTATTATTTCACAATAAAGGTATAATATATTATTGTAAAAAAAGAAAACAGGAAAAGAACAATGACCACTTACGAACAGATCAAAAACGACCGCGCGATACGTACATACATCTCCCAGGCCGACGAATCCCTTGTCGCGCTCGGCTATACCGAGCACAGCTTCGCCCATGTGACCCGGGTTTCGGAGATGGCAGGGTACATTCTCCGCACGCTTGACTTTCCCGACCGGACGGCTGAGCTCGCTATGATTGCCGGATATCTCCACGACATCGGAAACCTCGTCAACCGTGTCGACCACAGCCAGAGCGGAGCCGTCATGGCTTTCAGGTTACTCGACAACATGAACTTTGACCCGGAAGAGATCGCCGTCATCACCACGGCCATCGGAAACCACGACGAGGGAACCGGGGTCCCCGTAAATGCGGTTTCCGCCGCGCTGATCCTTGCCGACAAATCCGACGTCCGCCGGAGCCGTGTCCGCAACACCGACACGACCAATTTCGACATCCACGACCGCGTCAACTATTCCGTCACGAAATCCGAGCTGAAGATCAACGAAGCGCACACGCTTATAAAGCTCAAGCTCTCCGTTGACACGCGTTTCGGGTCGGTCATGGACTATTTTGAAATATTCTTGAATCGCATGATAATGTGCCGGAAAGCGGCGGAAAAGCTCGGACTCCAGTTCAAGCTCATGATAAACGAACAGCAGCTCATATAGAGCTGCTGTCTTTCTTTTTGCCCGAGCGTCTCCTCTCAAGCATTTTTTTCACGGGAAGCTGTGCCAGTATCACGGCGGCGAGCATCAGCACGCATCCGATATATTCTTTCACCGACATGACCTCATGAAGGAATATCGCCCCGGAAACCACGCCGAAAACGCTCTCCATCGACAAAAGCAGGGTCATGACCGTCGGATTCGCATCCCTTTGGGCGATTATCTGCAGGGTGTATGCCACGCCGGAAGAAAAAACCCCGAGATAGAGGATCGCGCCGAGGTTCGGAGCGATCCCGCTCCACGAGGGCTCTTCAAAAGCCAGCGCTCCGATCCCGGAAACCACGGCCGAGGTCAGAAACTGGATGCAGGAGAGCTTCAGACCGCTGCATCTGGCAGAAAAATGGTCGATCAGAAGTATATGTACCGAGAACAAAAGCGAACACGCCGCCACATAAACGTCCGAAGGGCGCACCTCAAATTTTCCTTTGACGCAGAGGAGATACAGTCCGGCCACGGCAATCGCAACGCTTATCCAGACGTTGACCGGCGCCTTTTTCCCCAGAACAAGTCCGAACACCGGGACAATAACGATATACATTGCGGTCAGAAAACTTGCCTTTCCCGCCTCCGTTCCGCTGTCAAGACCGATCTGCTGAAGGAAAGTCGCCGCGCTCAGAGCCAGTCCGCAGCATACCCCTCCGATCCAGAGAGTTCGCGTCTCTTTTTTCGTCCTTTCGCCGAGAATGTGCCGGATATCGCCCTTTGTAAAAATCAGTATCACCGGCAGCAGAAACAGAAAGGCGATCACCGAACGGGACATATTGAAAGTGAGCGCTCCGGTCGTGTTGTTTTTCTGTGCAACGAACGCCGCGCCCCAGATCATCGCCGCCAAAATGGGGAAAGCAGTTTTTCTTATCCTGTCGTACATTTTCTTCTCCTTGGGATTTATGTGCTGATGAATTTTCGCCGGACAATTATACCCCTTTCCGGAGGATTTTGCAATATCCCGTTTTTATCGGGCCGGGCCTTGCTTTTTTTCATTATCCCGACATATGTCCCGAAATTAATGGTTGATAATAAAACGCCAAAGCTTTTGCAAACCCGGCTTTCTCCCTCCCGCACCCGCAGGTTTACACTCCTTCCCCAGGGCAATAAAAAATCTGTCGAATTCACTTGACACTCCGTCAAATTCAGCTATAATTAAGGATAGAAGATTTGTCCCGAACCCCACCGGACGGGGACGGTCCCCAAAACGCCCGTCTTCGGGCCCGCTTAAATCACACTGATGAACAAAAAGAAACAGAAACGGAGACTAACTATGAAAAAGAAAGCTGCTGTCATAGGCTACGGCGGAATGGGCGCCGGCTTCCACTGCAAGCATCTTATGGAAAGTGACGTCTGCACTCTCGCCGGAATCTACGATATTGACGAAGCGAAGAGAAACCTCGCCGCCTCCCGCGGAATAAAAGTTTATTCCACACGCGAAGAGCTCCTCTCCGACCCCGAAATTGAAATAGTCACGATCGCCACGCCCAACGATGTACACGAAGAAATCGCCGTCGCGGCTCTCCAGGCCGGCAAAAACGTCATCTCTGAAAAACCGGTCACGCTTTCGCTTGAAAGCCTCGAGAGAATGATCGCCGCAGCCAACAAAGCCGGGAAAATTTTCTCCGTTCATCAGAACAGACGCTTCGACGTCGACGCTCTCGCCATGAAAAAGATTCACGACAGCGGCGAAATCGGCGAAGTCATTAATATCGAATCCCGCATTCACGGCAGCCGCGGCATTCCCTCCGACTGGCGCGGCATTAAAAAATACGGCGGCGGAATGCTCTACGACTGGGGCATCCACATCATCGACCAGGCCTGCATGATCCTCGGCTACGACGTAAAGTCCGTCAGATGCACTTTCGACCACATCACCAACAAGGAAGTTGACGACGGGTTCCAGCTCTGGATCGAATACAAGTCCGGCAAGCGCGCCTACCTGGAGGTCGGAACATACAATTTCATCTCCATGCCGAGATTCTATATGCGCGCCGTCAACGGTTCCGCCATCATCACCGACTGGAGAGTTCCGGCGCACGTTGTAAAGTGCAAGGCATGGCATGAATCCGACGTCCTTCCGGTCGTCAATGCCAGCGGCCTCACCAAAACCATGGCTCCCCGCGACAGCATAACCGTCGACGAGTACGACGTCGAGCGGCCCGTCTCCGACGTCCACGATTATTACAGGAATTTTGTCCGCGCCATCGACGGCCTTGAAGAGCAGATGGTCACACACGACCAGATGCGCTGCATTCTGCGGATCATCATGACCGCCTTTGAATCCGTCGAGCGCGGCGAAGCGGTCGAGTGGTAAAACCCATCCGGCAGATTTTGACACACGAAAAAAATACCGTCCGGGACTTCACGGGGAAGTCCCGGACGGTATTTTTCAAACTATGACAGCACGGCCACGCGCCCCGGCAGACGCTTTCCCGGCCTGTCCAGTGCGGCGATCACGTCTGCGGCAGCCCTCCCCGCGTTCAGCGCCGTCGGAAGTCCGCCCGGCATCTGCTGCCACTGGCTTGCCAGCACAACGTTTTCAAGACCCCTGATCCGGGAGCCGACTCTTCTCCCCCTGATACCCGGAAGCATCGCAAAACACATATACGCGCCCTTGTAGGCCCCGAAATAGCGGTTATATGTCGCCGGAGTCCAGGTGTCAAGAACGCGGAGCTTTCCGCAAAGCTCCGGACAGTGCGCTTCGAGCCCGGACATCATTTGCCCGGCTATGCGCATTTTTTCCGCTTTGTATGCCGCCGCGTCTGTGCGCATTTTTTGCCAGTTTTCGCAGTCATCCGCCCGCTGAAACACCATGCTCTGTATAACCGTCTTTCCCTCCGGCGCAAAGGAAGGCTCGTGAGAATACTCCCGCACAGCCATTCGCCGCACGCTTACACGGCCGACCTGCACGGGAGGAACGTCGAAAATTTCCGTGTGGCGAAGCTTCTGCGGAAGTACATCCGCCGCAAAAGCCGCATGAAAGCTGGAAAACACCGGATACCTTTTGTCGTCAGCATAACAGCGGCGCAGCCTCTGCGGCATATACTTTTCTCCGAGAAGCCTTCCGAAAGTGACGTCCGTGTCACAGGCGCAAACGACATAGTCCGCCGGAACAAAGCTCCCGTCACAGAGAAGAACCCCCGATGCCCTCGTGTTTTCCAACCGAACGCCCGAAACTTCCGCCGAAGTCGAAAGCTCTCCACCCAAAGCGCGGAAGCGCGCGGCCATTCTTTCCGCCATCTGCAAAGATCCCCCCGCCGGGATTCCTCCGTTTCCCGAAGCATAGGCCGCATATGCCAAAACGAGCGCCGCAGCCACATACTCCCCGCCGATATAGTCCGTCATAAGCCGCTTCAAAAGCGGGTGGCGGAATTTTCCGGCCAGGGTATAAAGGTCCATTCTGCCGTATTTCACCATCGCCGCGCCGTAGGAGGCGGCTTCGCCCGGGGACATCCGCCCCGGAGCCATCGCCCGCATACAGCTTTTCACCGCAGATATAAAGCTTTCAGTCTCAGCGCCGTCCCGGGGAGAAACCGAGAGCATCTGCTCCCGCGTCTGTTCAACGTCACAGCTCATTGAAACGGACTTTCCATCCAGCGTGCTTCCGTAAAGCCTCTCCGTGTGACACAGCCCGATTCCCGGATAGAGCGCGCCGACTTCTTCCCATCTCTGTCTCAGCTTTGTCCCCTCTTTTGTTCCGGTGAGCCAGTGAATGCAGTTGTCGATATGAAAACCGTCCCTCTCCCAGCCGGTAAGGTTGCCTCCCGGGCGAAAATGGCGCTCGAGAATTTTACAGTCGAACCCCGCAAGCTGGCCGTATATTCCGGCGGAAAGTCCCGCAACTCCCCCTCCGACAATGACAATCTTTTTCATCAATTGCAGATCTCCTTATAAATTCCACTTCATAAGGGATTTTTTCCAATTCTTCTCAAAGATATACGGGCAAAAACCCCCGTTTTCCGGAATAATTTTTATTTGCCCCGCCGCCGTTTTTTTCGTTTCTCCGGCCGCCCGGGAAGTTTTTTCCCATATGATGAAAAAAACTGTTGACAAACCACCTCTCTTAGGGTATAATAACACTTGCGGAGTGGAGCAGTCTGGTAGCTCGTCGGGCTCATAACCCGAAGGTCGTTGGTTCAAAT
>JAEDMJ010000046.1 GCA_016303065.1 Clostridiales bacterium | reverse complement strand
CCCGGAAAGATCACCTCTTCTCCGGCAAGGCATCTTGCGACGCTCTGCAACCAGATGGTCAACTTCCTGGGCATCATGCAGAACGAGTGGGCCGGAGCCCAGGCGTTCTCGTCCTTCGACACATATCTTGCTCCGTTTGTCAAGGCGGACAACCTTTCCTATGACCAGGTCAAAAAGTGCATCGAAAGCTTCATTTACGGCGTGAACACTCCGTCGCGCTGGGGAACCCAGGCGCCGTTTTCGAACATCACTCTCGACTGGACCGTTCCGAACGACCTTGCCGAGCTGAACGCCATTGTCGGCGGTAAGGAGATGCCCTTCAAGTACAAGGACTGCAAGCCCGAGATGGACATGATCAACCGCGCGTTTATCGAGACGATGATCGACGGCGATGCAAACGGCCGCGGGTTCCAGTATCCGATCCCGACCTATTCGATCACCCGCGACTTTGACTGGTCCGAGACCGAAAACAACAAGCTTCTCTTTGAGATGACTTCAAAATACGGCACGCCCTATTTCTCCAACTATATCAACAGCGACATGGAGCCCAGCGATATCCGAAGCATGTGCTGCCGGCTGAGACTCGACCTCAGAGAACTCAGAAAGAAATCCGGCGGCTTCTTCGGAAGCGGCGAAAGCACCGGTTCGATCGGCGTCGTCACGCTGAATATGCCGAGAATCGCGTATCTTGCAAAGGATCCGGCAGATTTTTATGCCCGTCTTGACCACCTGATGGACATTGCGGCGCGCTCCCTTGACGTGAAGCGCAAGGTCATCACAAAGCTCATGAACGAGGGGCTCTACCCCTACACCCGCAGATATCTCGGAACCTTCAAAAACCACTTCTCCACAATCGGCCTTGTCGGCATGAACGAGGCGGGACTCAACGCAAAGTGGCTCCGCGCAGATATGACCGACCCGAAGACCCAGGAGTTTACCAAGGACGTCCTCAACCATATGCGCGAGCGCCTCTCCGACTATCAGGAAAAGTACGGAGATCTGTTCAACCTTGAAGCCACTCCGGCGGAATCGACTTCCTACCGCTTTGCCATGCACGACCGTAAGCGTTTCCCGGACATCATCACCGCCTCTGAACAGGGCAAGACTCCGTATTATACCAACAGCTCCCATTTGCCGGTCGGATACACGGACGACGTTTTTGCCGCCCTGGACATTCAGGACGATCTTCAGACCCTTTACACCTCCGGAACGGTCTTCCACGCCTTTATCGGCGAGAAGCTTCCCGACTGGAGAAGCGCGGCGGCGCTTGTCCGCAAGATCGCGGAGAACTATAAGCTGCCGTATTACACGCTTTCGCCCACTTATTCCGTCTGCCGCGAACACGGATACATCGCGGGAGAAGCCTTTACCTGTCCCGTGTGCGGCGCGTCCACTGAGGTTTACAGCCGCATAACCGGTTACTACCGCCCGGTTCAGAACTGGAACGACGGCAAGAGCCAGGAGTTCAAGGACAGAAAGGTCTATGACGCGGCTTATTCCATGAAGCGCGTCGGAGGAGAAAGCTATGGCTTTGCGCTTGACGGAGTTCCCTCCGCGGCGCCGGAGACCGCTCCGGAAGCTCCCGCGGCGGAGAAAGCCGGGGAAGCCTGCGCCGCACCCGTCGGAGGGAACGCGCACTACGTTCTCTTTGCGACAAAGACCTGCCCCAACTGCAAAATGGCAAAGCTTTTCCTTGACAAGGCCGGAGTACCGTATACCGTGATTCTTGCCGACGAGGAACCGGCGCGCGCCCAGGAATACGGCATAAAGAACGCGCCGACGCTTGTCGTCGCTTCGGACGGAGGCATGGACAGAATCGTCAACGTGTCGAACATCAAGCGCTTTGCGGAAAGCTTCGGCAAGGCAAACTGAGCCGAAGGGAAATTCT
This sequence comes from Clostridiales bacterium, assembly GCA_016303065.1. GTDB lineage: Bacteria > Bacillota > Clostridia > Oscillospirales > QAMX01 > SIG499. Next base: position 11,847 of record JAEDMJ010000046.1, on the reverse strand, counting down.
GCAATGTACGATATAATCATCGTGGGCTCCGGACCTGCGGGGCTTACGGCCGCCGTATATGCCAGGCGTGCGGGAAAGACCGTCCTTGTCATCGAAAAGGAGACTTTCGGCGGCCAGATAACATATTCGCCCAAGGTTGAAAATTTTCCGGGATTTCCCGAAACCAGCGGAAGCGACATCGCGGACCGGCTTCTGGCCCAGGCGATGAATTTCGGAGCCGAGATCGAGCTTGACCGGATTGTCGGCGTCGAAAGGGCGGAAGGCGGGTTCAGGCTCTCCGGTGAATCCGGGACATATGAATGCGCCGCTCTCATAATCGCCTCCGGTTCAAAACACCGCCAGCTCGGAATTGACAATGAGGACAGGCTTGTGGGCCGCGGAGTTTCATACTGCGCCGTGTGCGACGGGGCGTTCCACGCGGGAAAGCGGGTCGTCGTTGTCGGCGGGGGAAACACGGCCCTGCAGGATGCGGTGCTGCTTTCGGATATCTGCGAATCGGTTACGGTTGTGCAGAACCTCAGCGTTCTGACCGGCGAAGCCTGTCTTGCCGGCAAGCTCAAAGAAAAGAAAAACGTCAGCTTTGTGTTTGACACGGTCGTTCGCTCCCTTGAAGGTGAAAACGAGCTTTCGGGAGTCGGCGTGGAAAACACCGCGACGGGAGAAAAGTCCGTGATCGATGCGGACGGAGTGTTTGTCGCCATCGGACAGGTTCCGGAAAACGAAGTGTTTGCCGGGCTCTGTGAAACGGATGAGCGGGGCTATATCGCGGCCGGGGAAAACTGTGAAACCTCCGAACCGGGGATATTCGCCGCCGGGGACTGCCGCACAAAGACCGTGCGCCAGGCGGCTACGGCCTGCGGGGACGGTGCGGTCGCGGCGCTTGCCGCCTGCCGCTGGACCGACGGAGCAGGAAAATAGGAACCGAATGACCTTTATGGGCGGGCGGGAAAGCTTTTTGCGGCTCCCGCCCGCTTTTTTTCGTAAAAAAGAAGAAAAAAGTCAGAAACAGACCCGGAATACACTTGACACAACGCGCGTCATCTGATATAATATTCAAGCCGTTTCGAAACGGTAAGCTTTAAGTCTGCCGATTTGGCAGCTCCGTTTATCGAGCGGGAGTTACACGGCCTTTAGAACAAAAGGCACGTCAGTTGACATGAAAGGGGAAAAGCAAAGGAATGTACGCGGTATTCGAAGCCTGCGGAAAGCAGTACAAGGTTCAGGAGGGCGACATCGTTTTCCTGGAGAAGCTCGGCGCAGAGGTCGGCGAGAGCGTCAAATTTGACAAAGTCACCGTAGTTTCCAACGACGAAGGCACCGTTTTCGGCGCGCCCTACATTGAAGGCGCGGTTATCGAGGCGTCCGTCATCAAGAACGCCAAGGCAAAGAAAGTCATAGTCTTCAAGTACAACGCCAAGAAGAATTACAGAAGGCGCCAGGGTCATCGCCAGCCCTATACCAAAGTCCAGATCAACAAGATCAACGGCTGATTGAAAAAATAATGACCAGAGTTTGCTTTTTCATGCGCGACGGGCTTTTCTGCGGGATGGAGTCCCGGGGACACAGCGGTTACGCGGAAGAAGGCAGCGATATCGTCTGCGCAGCTGTCAGCACGGCAATGTCGGTTGCCGAATGTTATCTCACGGATATCTGCCGGTATGACACGGCGGTTGAGACGGATGACGAGCCGCGGATTTCAGTCCGGCTCAGATCGGGCTCGGCTCAGGCGCGGCGCGACTGCGACAGGATTCTGCGCGCGGTAAGAATGACTCTGGAAGAGAACACAAGGGGCTGCGAAGCCTGGATCCGGATATCCGATGCACCGGAGTCCGGAAAAAAGATTTAATGAAAGGTACGGACATATAAAATGCTGAAGATAGGTCTCCAGTTTTTTGCCCACAAAAAGGGCGTTGGTTCTACAAAGAACGGCCGTGACAGCGAGTCGAAGAGACTCGGCACGAAGAAGGCGGACGGTCAGTTCGTGATCGCCGGCAACATTCTTGTTCGTCAGCGCGGCACAAAGATTCATCCGGGTACCAATGTCGGTATCGGCGGAGACGACACTCTCTTCGCTCTGGCTGACGGAAAGGTAAAATTCGAGCGCGTCGGCAAGGACCGCAAGAAGGTTTCCGTTTACCCGGTCGAGCAGTAATCGAAACATAAAAGTTCTGCCGCGAATGCACATAAGTCCTTTCTGCGTCCTTTGACTGGCCGCGTAAGGGCGGCGCGTTCGCGGCAGTTTGTCTGTATTTTGGGAGATTCACAAATGTTTATTGACAGCGCGAATATAGTCCTCAGAGCCGGGGACGGCGGCAACGGCGCGGTATCCTTCCACAGGGAGAAATATGTGGCGGCGGGCGGCCCCGACGGCGGGGACGGAGGCCGCGGAGGGGATATCATCCTTCGGACGGACTCGAATCTGAGCACGCTGATGGACTATAAATACCGCAGAAAATACGCTGCGGGAAACGGCGAAAACGGCGGAAAAAAGAAGTGCTTCGGAAAGGACGGACAGTCCCTTGTGCTTCGTGTGCCGGAGGGGACAGTCGTAAAAGACAGGGCGACCGGTCTGGTCATATGCGATCTCAGCGGGGAGAACCGCGAATTCGTTATTGCCCGGGGCGGCCGCGGCGGCTGGGGCAACAGCCATTTTGCGACGCCGACACGCCAGACTCCGCGCTTTGCACACAGCGGCCGGGCGGGAGAAACAAGGGACGTCACGCTGGAACTGAAGCTTTTGGCCGACGTCGGTCTTGTGGGCTTTCCGAACGTCGGAAAGTCGACTCTGCTCTCCGTTGTAAGCGCGGCGCGCCCGAAGATCGCAAACTATCATTTTACGACGCTGGTGCCGAACCTCGGAATAGTCAGCGTTGACGACACGTCCTTTGTCATGGCGGACATTCCGGGACTTATCGAAGGCGCGGCGGACGGAGCGGGACTCGGCATCGACTTTCTGAGACATGTCGAGCGCTGCCGTTTGCTCATACACATCGTGGATGTTTCCGGAAGCGAGGGCCGCGATCCGGTCGAAGATTTTGAAAGGATAAATTCCGAACTCTTTCTCTATTCGGAGGAGCTTGCCGCCCGGCCGCAGATCGTTGCGGCGAACAAATGCGACCTGGCTTCGGACGACGGAAATCTGAGGCGCCTCACGGAACACTGCGCGTCCTACGGATATCCCGTGTTCCCCATGAGCGCCGCGATGGCGGACGGTACGAAAGAGCTTATGAACCGCACGGCGGAGGAGCTTTCAAAGCTCCCGCCGATTAAGGTTTTCCAGCCGGAATACGTCGCTCCGGAAGAGGACGTTTCGGACGACCTCTCCATCTCCGTGGAGGATGGGGTCTATGTCGTCAGCAGCAAGCGCATGATGGACTCGATTGCAATGGTCGACCCGGATGATTACGAGTCCCTTGCATATATGCAGAAGGTTCTGCGCGATATGGGCGTTTTCGACCGCCTTGAGGCGATGGGTATCCGCGAGGGCGACACGGTCAGCATCAACAATTTTGAATTTGAATACGTCAAATAAACACGGCAAAAGACGTGTCCGACGCTCTGACGAAAATGGGCGGAGGATGCGTCTTTTTCAAAACAAAAATTTTCTCTTTTTTTGTGACGCCGGAAGGGGGACTTCCGTCTTTACTGTTGAAGGGCCTTTTGGAAGACCGTGAGGAAAGGGACGAGAGCATGGAAGATGAAAAAATCGTTGAGCTGTTTTTTGAGCGTTCGGAAAAAGCGGTCGCTTTGGCGCGGGAAAAGTACGGCGGGCTGAGCCTCCGGATCGCCGAGAACATTCTCGGCACGCGCGAGGACGCCGAAGAGTGTGTCAGCGACGCGTTTTTCAGACTGTGGAGCAGTATACCTCCGGAAAAACCGCGGCGTTTGGGCGCTTTTGTTGCTGCAATAACGAGAAATCTTTCTCTTGACGCTCTCGAAAAGCGGTCCGCCTTCCGCCGCGGCGGAGGACGGGCCGGGGTTTGCCTTGAAGAGCTTGAAGAATGCCTTCCCGACCAAACGGCGGACGCTGCCGAAAGTATTGCGCTGAAGGATGCGCTGAACGGTTTCCTGGCAGGGCTGAAACCGGAGACCAGACGGATATTTCTGAAGCGCTACTGGTATATGTGCAGCATTTCTGAAATCGCAGAAGACTGCGGCATTGGAGAGAGCAAAGTGAAGATGAGCCTTCTCCGTGCGCGAAAAGAGCTTAAACGGCGTCTTGAAAGAGAGGAGATAGAAATATGAAATCAGAAGAGCTGATGAGGGCGATGAGCGGGGTTTTGCCGGAATTTATCGACGACGCAGCGCCCGGAAGAAAAAAGAAGAAATTTTCGCCGTGGCTGAAGTGGGTTTCCGCCGCGGCCTGCCTGACGGTTACGGCGGCCGGAGCGGTGTTTTTTCTGCGGGGACGGAGCGAAGAACCGCGCTGGCCGGTGTACGAGGTTACGGTTCCGGCATCGTCCGGCACCGTGCCCGTTGAGACGGAAGTCATAAAGCGCTGGGAAGAAATGTCGATGCAGGAGCGCTTTCCGGAGACGGAGTTCGGAAAAAACAGGTATTGCGCGTCGAGGCGAGAGGCGCCTCTGGAAAGCGCGGAGACCGGGGAATATCTCGGGGAGTGCTCTTTGGAAGGGTATGACATCTACACCGACGCAGTATATAGCGCAAAAGCAAAGGTTTTTGCCGTGGCGGGGATTTCTTCGGAATGCGCCGTGTCCCTTGAATTTGAAGGCGGAAAGGGAAGGTTCGTGTACGTGAATTCTTCTTATGAAGCGGAGACCCTGGGGGATTTCATCGACGATTTGAACCTTGAGGAAAATCTTTCCGCCGGAAACGCGTATTACAACTGGCACAAGCCGGACGGAAGCTTTTCCACTGTCAGGTTTGACGATTTCGGCGACGAAATTATCTGGGAAATGCTTCTGTCCGACCGCAGTGTTCCGGAAAGCGGCGATACCATAGATTTTGCGACCGTGCTTTCCGTGAGCATTGACCATGCCCTGCTTGGATACGAGAACATTACTCTCAGCGTCACTGAGGACGGCTATATCTGGACGAATCTTCTCGATTCGGCAAAGTCGTTTTTCCTCGGAACGGAAAAGACGGAGGCGTTTGTGGAATGGGTGCTGGAAAATGCCGACGGCGTGGAGCTTGTGACGGTGTATGATACGGAAGAAGAAAGCGGAGAGGCCGGGGTTTCGGAAAGTCCGGCAACGGCGGTGACGTCACTGGCAGGAAACTGAAAAAATCTGGCCTCATCCGTTTTCAAAACGCCGGCGCACACACGGCGGGATAAGACCGTTTTAATGCAATATACGAAAATGCAGGGGAGAAGTCCGGTTTATCCGGGGCTTCTCCCCTGCTTTTTGGGTGCGCCTGTCAGGAGCTTCGGGCCGCCTTTCCGCGCCTTTTGCAGCCCGAAACCTCCTGTTTTTTTTGCGTCCGATTTTTGAAATCCGTAAAAAGCCGCTTTTTCCCTGCGCTGAAAGATTTCCCCGGGGAAAAAGCGGCTATTTTTGACGCAAAGCCCTTTCGGGGCGTTTGGGGGACTTGTACGGCGGACGGAATATGCGCTTTTGCGGCCGGAGGGGAAAAAAAGTTTTTGAAATTTTTCGGGCAAAACGGTACTAAAATAAAAAAACTGAATATTTTATGGTGTGTGCCTCATGGTGCAACGCCCGCGTATTTATTAGAATTATGGAAAAGAATGCCAATATAAAGGAAATTCTGACATGACGACAAGAGAACATCACACAGAAGCACTGAAAACTTTTTTCCGTGAGAGGGTGACGGCTTTCCGGCGGGAAGGAACTGACGGAAAGAAAATGACCCAGGCGCAGATGGCAAGAATACTCGCCATGGACGAACGGTCATATGTCGACCTTGAACACGGAGTGAGCGGATGCAGCGCGCTGACTTTGGCGCTGTTTCTGATCTACTGCTGCGGTGACCCGGTCGAGTTTCTTGAAAAGCTGAAAGAGGTACTGGAATCCGATTCGGACAGAGCGGCGTAAAAAAGCTCTGCCGACAGGAAAAAATCCATAAAAAAACAGACGATCCTCCGTATTGTTTACTCAATACGGAGGATCATTTTCCTTGTCCGGCGTTTTTCGGACAATTTCACCGGTCGATGTATCTGTGTATCTCTGGCCAGGCAAGGTCGGCATAGAAGCGGTGTCCGCCGCTTCCGGTCACGAGGCAGACGTTGTCGGGAACTCCCGCCGAGAGGTAAAGGCTGCGGACGGTCTCCATGGTTTCGTCCACGCCCTTTTTCGGGAAAATGTCGTCTTCGGCTCCGTTCACGACGACGAGCCTTCTCGGCGCGATGAGTCCGGCGAGATCGCCCATGTCGAAGTATTCGCCGATGTGCGGGATATAGTTGCAGCAGCAATGGTGCATCGCGACGATGGAATCCTTGTAGGTGCAGACGCTGCACGAGGGCACGGCGCAGAAGACGCGCTCCTCCAGACAGGCGGTGTAGAAAGTGCTGGTACCGCCGCCGGAGTTGCCCAGAACCACGAGACGTTCCATGTCGAGGGCGTCAAAGTGATTTTCAAGAACGTCGATGAGGCGCATTATGTCCCATACGCGCTCTCCCACAGCCGTGCGGCCGTAGAGCGTGGCGGCGCAGGCCGCGCTGTAACAGCTCGGGCCTTTTTCTGTGCCGCCCTGTTCGCCCATGTAGCGCTGCTCGAGCGTGATTGCGGCGCAGCCCTCCTTCACGGCGCGGATGGCAATATCGCGGTCGCCGTCGTATATGTCGCTTTCGTCCATGGGATACTTCACTCTTCCGAGAGAGATGTGCATTCCCGTGGAGTGCCCCTGAAGGCAGATGACCGGAACGAAAGGCTTTTCTCCGCGCCTTGGAATGAGAATGTGACAGGGGACGGTGTAGTCCGCTTCGCTTTTGAAGGTGAAGCGAAGCTCGGTAAAGCCGCTGTGTTCGGTTTGAAATTCGACGGTGAAATCGTCTTCACAGCGCTCAAAGGCAGACATTCCCAGCAGGTCGGAAAGGGTTTCTTTTCCGACTTTCTGCCAGAGCGAAAAGTCGGCCTGACCGTCATAGCGGAATGCGGGCGCGGTATTTTGGGCAATACGGTTGACATGGCGGAAAGAGGGGCGGAGCTCCATAATTTTTACATCTCCTTTGGTTTTGTATGAAAAGCATTTTTGCCTTAAGCTTCAGCGGAAGTAACCCATGTATTTTTCCATCGCGTCCATAAGCGCGGCGGCGTTTTCAAGCGGAATGCCGGGGTACAGCCCGTAGACCATCATGAGCCCCCCTGCTTTGGAGCCGAGGGAAGCGACCTCCTCGCGGATGAGCGCGTCCACATCCGCGGGAGTGCCGAAGCGTGTGATCTTCTGGCGGTCGATATCCAGCTCGATGCAGGTTTTTCCGAAGAAATTGGACTTTATCCAGTCGAGCCCGTTGACAAGGTCCTGGAGATTGAGAATCTCAACGCCGCCGTCGATCAGATCGCCGGCAAGCGTGCGTATGTCGCCGTCGGAATGCATATGGATGAGGAGTCCTTTTTCGCGGGCAGGGCGCATGAGGCGCTCGTAAGAGGGTTTGATGTATTTTCTGAAGTGTTCGGGGGACAGCATCGGCCCGAACTGCATTCCGAGGTCCTCGGCATAGCCCATGCCGCCCACGCCGCAGTCGATATAGTTTTTGACGATGCCCATGTTGAAGTTTTCGACCATTTCTATCAGCCGGAAAAGGCGGGGTTCCCCGTCGGCCATGTCGAAGAGCAGATTTTGGTAGCCGCGAAGGTCGCAGAGCTGGAGAAAGGTGTGGCCGTGGCGAAGTCCGCCCATGGGAAAATGTTCCGTGTCGTCCCGGATCCGCGCCCTCGTTTTTTCCCAGTCGGCGGGGCCGATGCCCGTGCAGATATTCGGGTCAGGCGGCTGATAACCTTCGAAAGCGTCCCAGTTTTCAAGGGGGTGGCCGGTGACGGTCCCGGTGATGCCGTTCATCGCCGTTTTCCAGATGCAGCCGAAATCGTCGCGGAAGGGCTGGGACTTTCGGGCGATGGGCGGATAGTCGGGAACGAATGGCAGGGGCGGGGCTGCAAACCCGGGAAAGAGCAGGGGATGGCGCTCCATGAGCTCAAAGAGCGCGTCCTGGGGATAGTTCTCGTAACAGGCGGCGTTTATGACAAAATTCATGGGGATATGGTCGGGATATTCAAATCTTGCGGCGCGGAGGTAGTTTTCCTTTTCGGTCATATGTTTTTCATCTCCGTTCGGAAAAAACGGCTGTTCTGAACCGAACCGGGCGGGACAGTCGGAAAAAGCGCCCGGCGGTATGCCCCCGGGCGGGGGAGGTACCGGGGCGTTTTCTGCGTTATTTTTTTAATGCGGCAAGGCGAAAGACCTGTTCCGCCGTGCGGCGGAGGTTTTCCTTGGCGTTTTGGGGCTCCATGGCTTTTTCTGCCGTGCAGGGAGAGGGGATTATGGGGAAAAAGGCGCATATGCCCTTTTCGTTGAGCGCAGAGGCGTCCGGAGAAACACAGCCGCCGAGGGCTATGACCGGAACGCCGTGAGCCGCGGCGCGGGCGGCGACTCCGGCGGGAGTTTTTCCCATTGCCGTCTGCGCGTCGAGCCGGCCTTCTCCGGTGACGGCAAAGTCGGCGTCTTTGAGGGCGGCGTCGATCCCGACGGCGTCGAGCACGGCGTCGATCCCGCTGACCAGTTCTCCCGACAGAAATGCGGAAAAAGCCCAGCCGAGTCCGCCCGCGGCGCCGGAGCCGGGAAGACGGGACATATCGCGGCCGAAGGCTTTTGCGGCGGCCTGTGCGAAGCTTTCCAGAGCGCGGTCGAGAAGAAGCACCGTTTCAGGCGACGCGCCTTTCTGCGGGCCGTATACCGCGGAGGCACCGTCGGAGCCGCAGAGGGGATTTTTTACGTCGCAGGCCACGGTAAAGCGGCAGTTTTTCAGTTCGGGAAGAATATTTTCGGTATTTATGCGGGAGATGCGGCACACATCCCTTCCGAATATTCCGGCAGGAGAACCGCTTGTGTCAGAAAATTCAAAACCGAGCGCGGAAAGCATCCCGAGCCCGCCGTCGTTGGTAGCGCTTCCGCCGATTCCGACGGTGAACTCGCGGCAGCCCCGTCCGACGGCGTCGGCGATAAGTTCGCCGACGCCGAAGGTCGTTGTGTTCAGAGGGTTTCTCAAGGCTTCCGGGACAAGGGGAAGTCCGGCGGCGGAGGCCATTTCGATCACGGCCCGCGTTCCGGAAACGCCGTATCTGGCTGCGACGGGCTCGCCGAGGGGACCGGTCACGGCCGCTTCGACGGTCTCCCATCCGGGAACGGAAACAATTGCGTCAACGGTACCCTCTCCTCCGTCGGCGGCGGGGAAGACGGCGATTTCCGCGCTTTTGTCGAAGGAAAGGATGCCCTCGCGGACGGCTTGGCCTGCTTCGATTGAGGAGAGGCTGCCCTTGAAGGAGTCCATTGCGGCAACTACTTTCATTTTGCTGAAAATTACCAGAGCTTTGTTATCTGCTCTTCAAGGGGAGTTCCGGGGCGGAACTTCGGCATTTCGATGACTCTGCCCCCGTTGGTGACGGAGAGCTCGCTCAGCAGACCGACCGCAGTCCATTCGCAGGCGCTGTAAACGTCGAGCTCCGGCTGTTTTCCGGTGAGAACGGCGTCAAGGAAATCGTCGACGATGAAGAAGTCGCCTCCCCAGTGGCCCGCGGACTTCTGGTCCTCGGTGGCGTTTTTGTACCTCTCGGGGAGATATTTGTCGTAATAGTTGGAAAGGGGTTCCCACTCGCCCTCGCGGGGGTTTTCCGGCGTTGCCAGCCAGACCTTGTGGTCGTCGCCGAGGCCGCGGGGAGCTTCGTAGCAGCCCGTGGTGCCCTGGAGGCTGTAAAAGTGAAGATTGTGGGGACGGCGGGACATGCAGTCCACGCGGAGTTTGATAAGCTTTCCGCTTTCCATCTGGCAGAGCGTCTCGGTTGTGTCGTCAAGCCGGTAGCCGCCCTCAAGCTTTGCCACGTGCTGGCCGCTTGAGAAGCAGGCGACGGATTTGACATGATCTCCGGCGAACCACTGGGCAACCGGGCCGAGGCTGTGCGTGGGATAGAAGCAGCCGCGCTTTCCAAGCTGCCACCAGCGGCGCCAGGTGTCGCTTCCGCAAACGCCGGTTCCGCGCGTTGCATAGCTTATCATGTTGTGGGTGTATTCGCCTTCGCCGAAGTATACTTCGCCGAAGAGCCCGTCGGCGACCATGTTCTTAATGACCTGGTTCTGGGGGATATAGCAGTAGTTTTCTGCGAAGAAATAGGTTTTTCCGCTCTCTTCGACGGCTTCTTTCAGCCACCAGAGCTCGTCCATGGTGACGCCCGCGGTGACTTCGCTCATGACGTGCTTGCCGGCGTGGAGAGCCTCGATGGCCTGCTGGACGTGGTTCTGCATCGGCGTGGCGATGACGACGGCGTCAATGTCGCTCTCCAGCATATCCTCGTAAATTCTGAACTTGTTGGGAATATCGTAGCCGAGCTTTTCCTTGGGGCTGTTCATAACCGATTCGTCCAGGTCGCAGATGGCGGTGACTTCACAGACGTCGGGACGGCTCAAAAAGCCCTTCATGGTGCTGAGCCCTCTGCCGCCGACGATGCCGATTTTAATCATAAAAGATGCCTCCGAATATATAGAATTGTATTAGCTTACGGGATTTTACTGCGCGTTCAGTATAGCACAATTCTGACGGTTTTACAATAGCTTTTTGCGCGGCGGCCCGGGGGCGCTTCATCCGGGAAAAGTACGCTTGCCTTGACCGGAAAAATAGTATATAATGTGTACCGATACAGCTTGAAAATGTGTGGAGGGATTTTCTTTTGAATATTATCGTGCTTTGCGGAGGAATGTCTGCCGAAAGAGACGTTTCCGTCGCCAGCGGAAGCATGGCCGCCGCCGCGCTGAGAAGACTCGGACACCGGGCGGTTCTTGTGGATCTTTTCTTTGGCTATACCGGGGAGTATGACGATCCGAAGGAGATTTTTGAGAAAGAAGCGCCGGAGATCTCCGGGAAAATCGGAGAGGACGCTCCCGACCTTGAAAGGCTTTTTCGCTCCCGGGGGGATGAAAGCCCCTGCCGCATCGGAAAGAATATTCCAGAGATCTGCGCCGCGGCGGACATTGTCTTTTTGGCTCTTCACGGAAGCGACGGGGAAGACGGAAAGATACAGGCGCTCTTTGAGCTTTACGGCATAAAATATACCGGAAGCGACAGCGCGGCAAGCGCGCTTTCTCTCGACAAGGACATTGCAAAAAAGCTTCTGCGGGCCGGAGGCGTCGCGGTACCCGACGGTATCGTTGTGAAAAGGGACGATGCGGAGTACGGAAACGTCGGATTTCCATGTGTCGTGAAGCCCAAAAGCGGCGGAAGCTCCGTTGGAACTTCGGTCGTGAAGACGGAAAAGGAGTATCTCCCCGCTCTGAAGCTGGCTTTCCGGTACGAAGAAGAGGTCATCGTCGAACAGTACATAAAGGGTCGGGAGTGCGACGTCGGCGTTCTGGACGGGAAGGCTCTGCCGGTTGTGGAGATCTGCCCGAAATCCGGATTTTTTGACTACAAGAACAAGTACATGGAGGGCATGACGGACGAATACTGCCCCGCCGACCTTCCGGAGGAAACCGCTTCTGAGCTCAAACGTCTTGCGCTTGAGGTCTTCCGAATACTCCGGCTCAGGGTGTACGCCCGAATGGATTTCATCGTGGACGAAACGGGAAAGCCCTGGTGTCTGGAGGCAAACACCCTCCCCGGGCTTACGCCTTCAAGCCTTATGCCAAAAGAGGCCGCTGCCGCCGGAATCAGCTACGACGAGCTGT
>JAEDMJ010000084.1 GCA_016303065.1 Clostridiales bacterium | reverse complement strand
ATCTTCCACCCTCTTTCCGTACTATACTATTCCGCAGCGCACGCTGTTGTTCCGGAGGTCGTATGCAGTATTCAGAAATTTCCCGTTCAAAACTCAAGCCGGTCTGGTCCTTCCTGATCGCGCTGGCCGCAGTCACCGCCATCGCCGTCGCTTTCCGGAACCTTCCCGTCAAGCAGTACCGCTTCGTCGTCGACATAGCCATGATCGTTCTGATGATCGGCATAGTCTATTTTCTCTACCGCTATGCTCTGACGCCTTTTGAGTACTCCGTATCGGGGGACGTGTTCTCCATATCAAAGGGTGAAAAACACCGCAAGACCGTCGCCGCCGTCGTCCGCCAGAAAGACATCCGTTTTTTCTGCCCCTCGAATTACACCGGAAAAGTCCCCAAAGGAGATTATTCCGCTCTGAACTGCTGCCCCAGCTGGAAGGGAAAGACAAACGGCTGGTGTCTGTGGTGCAATTTCGGAGAGGGAAATCTCGTCAAAATATATATCGAGCCTTCCGAGCATCTCGTCGGCCTGCTCAAAGAGCTGGCCGGAGAAAAAGCCCACGAATAAACGCAAAGGACAAAAAAAGATGAGAAAGCTTTTCGTTCCCGCCGACATACTCATTCCCCAGGAGGAGCTGCTCCCCCTCTGGAGCGTCGTCGCCTGCGACCAGTACACCTCCGAGCCGGAGTACTGGGACCGCGTCACCGAAAAAACCGCCGGAGTCCCTTCGGCAAGGCACATTATCTTTCCGGAAGCCTATCTTGAGACTTCCGACGCCGGAGAAGTCACGGCAAAAGCCAACGCCGAAATGGAGAAATACCTCTCCTCCGGCGTCTTCCGCAAGTTTTCCCAAAGCTATGTCTTTGTGACCCGCACACTGCGCTCCGGAACCGTGCGCCACGGACTTATGGGCGCCGTCGACCTTTCGCAGTACGACTACTCCGCAGGCAGCAAATCTCCCATCCGCGCCACGGAAAAAACCGTTCTGGAAAGGATCCCGCCCCGCGTCAGTCTCCGCAGGGAAGCTCCCCTTGAGCTCCCCCATATACTTATGCTCTGCGAAGACTTTGATTGCAGTCTTCCCGAGCTTCTCTCAAAACATTCGGCGGAAATGACCGTCGTCTACGATTTCGATCTCATGGAAAACAGCGGACACATAACGGGCAGGCTCGTCTCCGGAAGTCTTGCGGAAGATGTTTCGGCGCTTCTGGACAAACTGACCTCGGGCTCCATCGGCATCGCCATCGGCGACGGGAACCACTCCCTCGCCGCCGCAAAAGCCTGTTTTGACGAGCTGTGCGAAAAGATCGGCAGGGAAGCCGCCATGTCCCACCCCGCCCGCTACGCTTTGGCAGAGCTTGAGAACATTGCCGACGAGGGCATCGCGTTTGAGCCCATCCACCGGCTTGCCCTGTGCAGCGCCGGGGAGCTTCTCGGCTTTATCGCATCCAAAAATTACCGTTTTTCTCCGGTGGAATTCTTCGCCGGAGAGCAAAGGGGCTCGCTCTGCGTCTGTCCTGACGGGGAAACGCTTCCCTGCGCCGGACTTCAGGCGCTTCTGGACGAGTTCGCCGCAGACCACGCCTGCACCATCGACTATATTCACGGCGACGACACAGCCCGCCGTCTCGGATGCGCCGACGGCGCGGTGTCCTTCCTGCTGCCCGCATTTCCGAAGCCCGCGCTCTTCCCCACCGTTGAACGGGAGGGAACCCTCCCCCGCAAGGCGTTCTCAATGGGCCATGCGGAGGACAAACGCTTCTATCTTGAGGCGAGAACGATCAGATAATATCGCTCTTTCTCTTGATTTGCGGAGAAAAAGCTGATATAATAAATCGAATAAAAAACTGGAGGTAAATATTATGAGCAAGCTCGTCGGAGCATGTATTATCGGACAGTCCGGCGGTCCTTCGGCCGTCATCAACGCCAGCGCCTACGGCGCGATCAAAGCCGCGCTGGACAGCGACTGCATCACAAAAGTTTACGGCGCCGCCAACGGCATCAAGGGCGTTCTCAACGACGTTCTCTACTGCATGGACGAAGAGGATCCCGCGGAGCTGGAGAATATGCTTCACACTCCGTCCTCTGCTCTCGGCTCCTGCCGCTACAAGATCGCCGATCCCGACGTCGACGACACCGACTACAAGCGCATCCTTGAGATCTTCAAAAAGTACGACGTCCGCTATTTCTTCTACAACGGCGGCAACGACTCGATGGACACCTGCAACAAGATCAGCAAATTCATGCTGAAGAACGGCTATGAGTGCCGCGTTATGGGCATTCCGAAGACCATCGACAACGACCTGGCCGGCACCGACCACTGCCCGGGCTTTGCTTCCGCCGCGAAGTACATCGCCACATCCGTCATGGAAGTGTCCCGCGACTGCCACGTTTATGACACCGGCATGATCACCATCATCGAGTGCATGGGCCGTCACGCCGGCTGGCTCACCGCCGCCGCCGCTCTCGCCGGCACCAAGGGCGACGGTCCGGATCTTGTCTATCTGCCCGAGCGCGACTTCGACATGGACAAATTCGTCTCCGACGTCAAGCGCGTCTATGACGAGAAGAAGAACTGCATTGTCGCCGTCTCCGAAGGCGTCCACTATGCCGACGGCACCTTTGTCTCCGAGGCCAAAACCTCCGGCACCGACGGATTCGGCCATGCCCAGCTGGGCGGTCTCGCCGCCAGACTGGCCGACGTGGTAAAGGCCGCCACCGGCGCAAAGGTTCGTCCCATCGAGCTGAGCCTTCTCCAGCGCTGCGCCGCCCACTGCGCTTCCGGCACCGATATCGCCGAGAGCTTCATGTCCGGCAAGGTCGCCGTCGAGTCCGCCGTCTCCGGCATCACCGACAAGATGGTCGGCTTCAAGTGCACCCGCGGCGCCGACGGCTACAAGTGCGAGCCCGAACTCTTCGAGCTTTCCATCGTCGCCAACACCGAAAAGAAAGTCCCGCTCGAGTGGATCAACGAAGAGGGCAACGGCGTCACCCAGGGCTTCATCGACTACTGCCTGCCGCTCATCCAGGGCGAGACCGGCAT
>JAEDMJ010000083.1 GCA_016303065.1 Clostridiales bacterium | reverse complement strand
ACTTCGACGGAGAGCGAATCAACGACCTTCCGCCGTACAGGCGCAAGGTGAACACAATTTTTCAGCGATATGCACTTTTTCCGCATTTAAACGTGTTTGAAAACGTGGCCTTCGGTCTTCGCATTCAGAAGCTGGACGAAAAAGAGATACGAAACCGCGTTTTTGAAATGCTTGAGCTCGTCAACCTCAAGGGCTATGAAAGGCGCAGTGTGAACGCGCTTTCCGGAGGCCAGCAGCAGCGTGTCGCCATTGCCCGCGCGCTTGTCTGCCGACCCCGTCTGCTCCTTCTTGACGAGCCTTTAGGCGCGCTCGATCTTCGCCTGCGAAAGGATATGCAGGTGGAGCTGAAACGTCTTCAGCAGCAGCTTGAGATCACCTTCCTCTATGTCACCCACGACCAGGAGGAAGCGCTTTCCATGAGCGACCGCGTCGTCGTCATGGACAAAGGCCTCATTCAGCAGATCGGAACGCCCGAAGATATATACAACGAACCGAAAAACGCTTTCGTGGCGGACTTTATCGGAGAATCAAACATCATCGACGGCGTAATGCTCCGCGACAGGCTTGTCGAGTTCTGCGGCCGGAGATTTGAGTGCCTCGATTCCGGCTTTGCGCCGAACGAACCCGTCGACGTGGTCATCCGCCCCGAGGACATCGACATCATTCCGTACACTCCGGGACTCATACGCGGAACGGTTGCAAATATCACCTTCAAGGGCGTCCACTATGAATTCATCGTCGATGTGGACGGGTTCAAGTGGCTTATCCAGTCCACGGACTACCGCGAGCTTGGCAGCGACGTCGGTTTTGTAATAAACCCCGAAGACATCCACATAATGAAAAAAAGCGAGTATTCCGGCGTGTTCGGCGACTATTCCTCCTTCAGTCAGGAGTACGACGAGGACACCGCCATTGCGGAGGACAGCGATGAAAAACAGGGTTAAGCTGCTTGCCGCTCCGTACCTGGTGTGGATGGTCATTTTCATAATCGTTCCGCTCTGCGTCGTGGCCTACTTTGCTTTTACCGACACAAACGGAAATTTCACGCTCGGCAATATTCAATCGATAAAGGAATATCTTCCGACTTTTGCGGACTCGCTGCTGCTTGCGGCGATCTCGGCATTGATCTGCCTCGTCATCGGATATCCGACGGCCTATGCTATCGCCAGGGCGCCCGCCGCAAAGCAGAGATACCTGATACTGCTCATCATGCTTCCGATGTGCATGAGCTTTCTGCTCCGCACGCTGGCTCTCGTTGCGCTTATGGAGGACCAGGGCATCATCAACAGCATTCTATCGGCGCTCGGGCTCGGCAGCGTCACGCTTATCCGCCGCCCCGCCGCAGTCGTGCTCGGCATGGTTTACAATTATCTGCCGTACATGATAATGCCCCTGCACAGCGTTCTCGTCAAGCTTGACAACCGGCTCATCGAAGCGTCCGAAGATCTCGGCTGCAACGGCGTTCAGGTCTTCTCGAAGGTCGTTCTTCCTCTGTCAATGCCGGGCATCATCTCGGGCATCACAATGGTTTTTGTCCCCGCCGTCAGCACTTTCTATATTTCCAAAAAGCTCGGCGGCACTTCCACGGCAATGATCGGCGACATCATCGAAAGCCAGTTCAAGACCGCATACAACCTCAACGCAGGCGCAGCGATGTCCCTTGGGCTTATGGTGATCGTCTTTATCTGCATGGGAATTATGAACCGGTTCACCGGAGACAGTGAGGTGGATCTGCTGTGAAAACCTTTCTCCGGGTTGTCGCCATATGCACTTTTGCGTTTCTCTATCTTCCGATAATTCTTCTTATCGCCGCATCCTTCAACAACGGAACTAACATCGCCGTGTTCAGCGGGCTCACCCTCCACAACTACTCGGAGCTTTTCGCCGACACGGACCTTATCGGGCTCATGCTCAACTCTATTCTGGTTGCCGTGATCTCCACCGCGGCTGCAACGGTCATCGGTACCGCTGCGGCAATCGGGATTTTCAAAATGCGCGTACCCGTCAGAAA
This sequence comes from Clostridiales bacterium, assembly GCA_016303065.1. Taxonomy (GTDB): domain Bacteria; phylum Bacillota; class Clostridia; order Oscillospirales; family QAMX01; genus SIG499. The sequence continues at coordinate 1,103 of JAEDMJ010000083.1, read as the reverse complement.
ATTTATTCTGAACGTCACGAACATCCCGATAACCAATCCGGACATCGTGACAGGCATCTCGCTTTCGCTGCTTTTTGCCTTCGCGGGGCAGCTTCTGAAAATCGAAAGCGTCCTTGGCTTTACGACCATTCTGCTTGCCCACATCACGTTCAACCTTCCCTACGTCATCCTTGCCGTCATGCCGAAGCTCCGCCAGCTTAACCCCAGCCTCAATGAAGCCGCTCTGGATCTCGGCTATACCCCGGTTCAGGCGTTTTTCAAGGCAATGCTTCCGGAGATCATGCCCGGTATCGTCACCGGAGCCATGACCGCCTTTACGATGTCGCTTGACGACTTCGTGATCTCATATTTCGTGTCGGGATCGGGATTTTCCACTCTCCCCATCGAAATATACAACTACACCAAAAAGCCCATTCCCGCAAAAATATACGCGCTGTTCACGGTGACCTTTTTCTGCATTCTTGCGATCATGGTTCTTATGAACCTTCTCCAGGCCAGGGACGAAAAAAGGAAAAACCGCGCATTTGAAACCGGCCCCTCCGTATAAAAAACACAAAAAAGAAAGGTATCAGTTAAAGAAATGAAGAAAAAAGCCGTATTTATCCTTCTTGCCGCAATGCTGTTCTGCTGCGTGTTTTCCGCCTGCGGAACGGGGGAATACACCGCGACAATAAATGTCTACAACTGGGGTATGTACATTTCCGACGGCTCCGACGGATATCTCGACGTAAACAAGGCTTTCACCGAAGCCACCGGCATAAAGGTCAACTACACCACCTTCGACTCCAACGAGACGCTCTACACCAAGCTCAAAAGCGGCGGCGTAAGCTACGACGTCATAGTTCCTTCCGACTATATGATCGGCACTCTTGCCGCCGAGGGAATGCTCTGCGAGCTGGACTACTCCAATATTCCCAACTACGCCTACGTCGACGAGACATTCCGCGGGCTCAGCTATGACCCCGATGAAAAGTACACCGTCCCCTACACCTGGGGCACGGTCGGACTCATCTACAACTCCAAATACGTCACCGAAGAAGTCAAAAGCTGGGATATCATGTGGAACGAGGATTACGCCGGAAAGATCCTGATGTTTGACAACC
>JAEDMJ010000045.1 GCA_016303065.1 Clostridiales bacterium | reverse complement strand
AGCGGACCTGGTACGATATCTTTCACATGGCAATCATCCTTCCAAAGCAGGACATCAGCTTGCAGCGCAGGAAATTGCCAAATACTTCGTTGCCAGATGAATCGCAGAGAAACGGGGCAAACACAGGACGAGGTCCGTCACGGCAAGGCGTTCAAGTGTCTGCTTGAAAGATACTTCATGTAATAGCAATCAAAAAAGCTTAAAAACAGGCGGGGCCAAGCCCCGCCTGTTTTTTAAGCTATACAGAAATCAATTATTGGTTTGGCGGTGTCCCGCCTTACCGGAAGACCCCCGCAAGTTTTCTCCGGCACTCCCCCGCCTATAAAAGCAAGCAGTTGACCGTACCTACGCAGACATTGAAAGAGGCATGGTCAACATGAGAACCGAAACCATCCTCCGTATCTGCAATATGCTTCACATCCCCCCCTGACGAAGCTCTGACCGAGGAAAGCACCTCCCTGACCGCTCAGCAACCTGAATTGCGGGAGCGGCTGAACGCCTGTAATCCAAAAGACAAGAAAACTGACTTGCAGATCCTTTCTGTATTTCTGAAATCGTTGAGCAGAGGGCGGAATATCCGCCCTTTTCTCTTTGCTTTTGGATTGTTATACTTTTGCAAACACCGAGAGATGGAATAAATTTCCGCCCTTCAAACAGGTCTTTGCTGTATGCGATTATTTTGAATGCCCATTTTACAAAAACAACCGCAGCAGTTTAATCTGCCGCGGTTGTTTTTGTCAGATTTATTACCCGTAGTTACAAACCCAAAAGCTTTAATTCTTTTCAACGCCCACAACGCAGTCGTAACCGCTGAGATCGCAGATGAGCGTCTGGACAGTCATTCCGTTCTTTGGCTTTATTACGGCAATCGCTTCGGTGTCCCCGTCGCGGTATACAAGACTGAACTTTCTGACGTTCAGGTTAAGCTCTTCAAACCTCTTCATAACCTCGTTTATGTCGTTTCTGTCGGTGAAGCTTATGCGGATTTTTATCGTCTTTGCCTTTTCTTCGACACGGTTGGAAAGAGAGTGAAAGCCGACAAGGGCAAGAAGCATTATGGCCGTCGCCGCAATTGCCAGCATATACTCTCCGCTTCCCACGACAAGCCCCAAACACGCCGTGGACCACACGCCCGCCGCAGTCGTCATTCCCTGAACACGGTTTCCGTCGAGAATAATACTTCCCGCGCCGAGAAAACCGACGCCGCTGATGACCTGAGCGCCCATACGGAGAATTTCGTTGGGACAGTTGTATTTTTTGACGAGAATCTCCGAAAGAGCCATTACAGTAGCCGCGCCCATGCAGAGGAGGATATGCGTGCGGAGTCCAGCGCTGTGTCCGCTGATGCTCCGTTCAAAGCCGATCACACCTCCGAGCAGTGCCGCAACGACGATCCGAACCAGGATTATGTAATCAAAGTTTACAATTTCATCAATAAACAAAACCACAATCTCCCATCAGAAATATTTTTTACAGGCAAACCCCGCATTGCGCTCAGGATACGGACGAAACGATATCGTAATTTTTCGCAAAACTTTCGGCATAGGATCCGGCCGGCGCGGAAATCACAAGACGGGAGCAGCCCTCAAAAGCGTTTGCATGAATGTGTTCAACGCTGTCCGGTACCTTCACGGTTCCGAGGACGGAACAGCCGGAAAACGCCGAGGATTCGATATTCAAAAGCTCCTTCGGCATGGCGACGGACACAAGAGAAGAACAGCCGCGGAAAGCGTTGGCAGGTATGACCGTCATGGAATCCGAAAGGTCCGCTCCGGAAAGCGCTTTGCAGCCGGAAAACGCCGAAACGCCAAGGCTTTTAACGCTGTCGGGAAGGCTGACGCTTCCGAGAGAGACGCAGTTTTCAAAAGCGCCGGCGCCGATGGAGACGATCCCCTGTGCAAATTCAACTTTTCCAAGCGAGCTGCAGCCGTAAAACGCACAGTAGCCGACGCCTTCCAGAGCATCCGGGAACACTGCGGAAGAGAGGGAAACGCAGTCTTCAAAAGCGTGGGCTCCGATGAAAACCAATTCGCTGCCGAAATCAACGGTTTCAAGCTCCTCGCATTTGAAAAATGCGTTTTCACCGACCGAAGTCACGCCCGGCATCTCCACGGAAACAACGCTGCTCCCGGCAAAGGCGTCCGCAACGGCGGTTATTTCGTCGGAAAGCTCAACATAGCTGTCGCTTCCGCGGTATTTTACAAGCACGCCGTTCACAGTGACAAAATCTCCGCTCCGGTTCTCAAGCCACTCCGTTCCGTCAAAAGCTCCGCAGCCGATAGAATCAAGGGATTCCGGGAAATCAATGTCATAAAGCTTTGCACAGCCCGAAAACGCATAATTTCCCAAAGAAGTCAGGTTTTCGGGAAGCTCGATCTCATAAAGCCCGGTGCAGCGGCTGAAGGCCTTTTCGCCGATCGAAGTAAGGCTCGGCGGAAGCTGCACTTCGGAAAGCCGGAAACACCCGGAGAACATATAGTCAGATATTTCCGTCACTCCGTCCGGAACGGATATCGTCACAAGGGACGAGCACCCGTCAAAGGCCCGTTTTCCAAGCGAGCGGAGGGAGGAAGGAAGCGCAAGCTCTCCAACCCTTGAACACCCGGAAAACGCCCCCTCGCCGATGGACTCAAGCCCGTCGGGAAGACTGATGAAGGCAATGCCGGCGCAGTTTTCAAAAGCCCTGTCCCCGATGGACACAAGCGACTCGGGAAGGTCGACGCTGGCCAGGGCTGTGCACCCCGCAAAGGCCTCGGCTCCGATCGAACGGATCCCCGGCGAAAGCGAGACGGCAAGAAGCTGTGTGTTTTCCTCGCCGTATGGCTTTGAGAAAGCATCGGCAATTGAAAGCACGCTCTCCGGAACGGTCACGTTCGTATCCGTTCCGTTGTAGCCTATGAGTATTCCCCGGCCGACCGTGTGGAAAACCTCGTTTGAGGAGGAATACCATCCGGTCTCCTTGAAAACATTGGTTCCGAGCTTTTCAAGCGTCGAGGGAACTTCGATGTTCAAAAGAGCCGCGCAGCCTGAAAACGCGTTGTCGCCTATGGACAAAAGGCCTTCCGGAAGGTCGATCGACGAAAGCGCCGAACACCCCGAAAAAGCGGACTCCCCCAGCGAAACGAGCCCTCCCGGCATCGTCACCGACTCAAGGAAGGAGCACCCGGCAAAAGCAAATCCGCAGATCTCGGTCACGCTGTCCGGAAGAATGACTTCCCGAATCGATTCGGGAGAGGGGAAAACCGAAGAAACCGCGCTTTCTTTTCCGAAAGCGACAACTTTTTTCCCGTCGATCTCTTCCGGAACTCTGATGCGCGTGGCAGAACCGTAATAGTATGTAATTCTCACTCCGCCGTCCTCGACAGAGTATGAAAACTTATAGTCGTATCTGTCAGGGACGGTGTCGTCCGGCTCATTTGAAGGCTGGGTAAAGGCAGAAGTTCCGGTTCCTGAACCGGAAACCGTAAAATGCGTATATTCATCCTCGTTACCGCCCCCGCACGCCGACAGGCCGGCCGCGGCGCCGATTGCCAAAGTCAAAGCAAGGCAGCGCGCAGCAGAACGGACAAGAATGTGAAGTTTATTTTTCATTGCTGTGCTCTCCTGAATTTTATTATATTATTGTATCACGGAGTACCCGCCGTGTCAAGCCGCCGGACCGCCGGAAACCGGATTCTTCAAATATTCGTTACATATGCCGCGGCGCTGCCAGGTCATTTTTTCAAATTATCCCCCTGCGCGTCATTTTTCGACTCGTCTATCATTGAATGAAGTTTTTCCAGAGCGTCCGAAAGACTTCCCAGAGCGTCGATAAGTCCAAGCTCCACCGCCTCCGGCCCGTAGACAAGCGTTCCCAGTTCGTTTGCGATCACGTCGGCCCGCATCATGAGCTCCAGATATTTCCCCTTCCGGACGGAAGAGTTGCGCTCCACAAAGCTCACAACCCTGTCCTGCACTTTTTCAAAATAGTGCCAGGTCTGCGGCACGCCCATAACCATTCCGTTCATCCGAACCGGATGAACGGTCATCGCTGCCGACGGCGCGATGAAGGAGTACTTCGCCGCGACCGCAAGCGGAACCCCGATGGAGTGCCCGCCGCCGAGCACAAGTGAAACCGTCGGCTTTTTCATGCCCGCGATGAGCTCTGCGATAGCAAGTCCGGCTTCCACGTCACCGCCCATGGTGTTGAGCATAATAAGCAGACCGTCGATATCCGGGCTTTCCTCTATCGCCGCAAGCTGCGGAAGGACGTGTTCGTACTTTGTGGTTTTGTCGTCCGAGGGAAGGCTTCTGTGCCCCTCGACCTGCCCGATGACGGTAAGCGCGTGTATCGCGTGTCCCCGCGAACTCTTTTCCTCCGAAATTATGGCTTCAACTCCCCTGTCTTCCACAAGGCTTCCTCCTTTTTTCAAAACGGCTTCTTCAAAGTAAGTCTTTCCCGTCTTCCGCGGTTTATTCCGCCGCCGGAAAATTCCGCTTCTGGCTTCTCCACACCAAAAAATCGAAACGGGCTTTTCCAAAAATAAGCTTTATATTCACCGCCCGAAAACGCCGCGCGTTTATGCGCGTTTGAAAAGCGACGGCAAAAAAAGTACGCAAAAAAGCGCGGACGCCGCGTTTTTCTGCGGCATCCGCACTTTTCAGGTTTTGAAGTTTTTCGCTATTTTACGGGCCAGCGGAGGTAAATAAAGAAAACATCCCCGCTTTTTGCCTCCAAAAGCACATTTTCCCCCGGCGGCAGACCGACAACGTCTCCGGCAGAAAGCGCGGCGCGTTCGTTTCCGGCGGAGATATCCGCATTCCCCGAAAGAATAATGTAAACGCCTTCTTTTTCGGAACGCGACGGCCTTTTCTCCCCCGGAGAAAGATGTTCAAAGGAATGCTCAAACGGCGTTTTCATCCGGGACGGCACGGCCGGTTCCGACGCTTTTCCGGCAGAGTCAAAGCGCGCAACCGAGATTTCTTCCGTACTTTCTCCGGCTTCGCCCGCGATGTGCGGCCACCACAGAGCCGCCCATTTGAAAGGAGCCGCGTCGTCCTCCGTACAGAGCATGGTGTGGTATTCGTCCGGCGGTATCACGGCGACGTCGCCGGTTTTGACTTTCGCATTTCTCCCGCCCACAATCACATGCCCCGTGCCGGACATTACGACGTATATCTCGTCCGTGGGATGGGCGTGTCCCATCATGCTTCTTCCGTTCAGAAGATACCCGTAGGCATGGCTGAACGGTTCGTTCATGCCTTCCGGAATCACCCTGTCGGCGAGTATCGTTCCCCCGTGCGCGGGTTTGGCAAAAAGCGGGTCAAATCTTTTGATTTTCATACATTTCTCCGGCCGTTTCGGCGCGTTTTTCCGGACGCCCGCAGGTCAAATCGACTTGGGCGGCCACTTGTGAAATTCCGAATCGTCTCCGAGAGCGTCGTTCAGCTTCCTTGCAGAGTCCAAAACGGCGCCGCACAACCGTGACGACTCCTCCACCGACGGGGAACCCAGCTCTTCCCAGGCGTCCCAGCGGTCAAATATTTCTCTCATTGCTCCGGTGTCGGTAAAACCGCCGCAGAGACGTTCAAAGTCGTCGATGCACTGGCGTCGATCGTTTGCATAAACGCCCAGCGCCTCGATACCCGAGCGGACGATGCCCCAGGCCACCGTGAACAGGCTGTAAAATATGATGTCGGCTTCCTGGTCCATAAAGGCTCCGGAACGCATTTTGAAGCATTCGGTAAAGCGTTTTCTGTCCTTCGCCACGGATTCGATCTCTCTCGAAACAAGGTCCGTATAGCCGCTCTCGGAAAAACGGCGCAGACGGTTTTCCGGCTCATCCGCCACCGCGTCGCACATCTCTTCGGCAAGGCTCACGTAAAGCGGCAGACGGTGCGCCGCGGGAACCTTGAGCCAGGTTTCCGCCATTGCCTCCGTTTTTTCGTACAGCTCATCTCCCACAAGTCCGCGCTCCACCGCGTCCTGAAGCGTCACAAAAAACTCGTCCATCGAGAGTATCTCGATCTCCGGATGGTCTTTAAGCCGCGGAAGTTCGGATTCGATCTGTTTGAAAATTCCGGTACTTATCTGCGCAAAAAGGAACATGAACGCAGGTCTGGTGGGGCACTCCTTTGAAAAACGGATTATGTCGCCGATATTGTCGGCTCCGACGTTTGCAATGTGAACGCTGTGAAGCTTCGGCACCCTGCCCTTGGGGTAGGATATCGCATAGGGACTTCCGCCCAGACCGCATACAAGCCCCGGGCAGTTCTCCGTTCCGAGAATTTCCTGCTCCCTGGCAACAGCCGCCGCATCCGGTTTTTCTCTCCAGCAGTCCTGCAAAAACCAGTTGACCATGTTGCAGCCGTTCTGTCCGCTCTGGTCGAGGAGCGCTCTTGAATCGGAAAGGTACTTAACGGCAAGATCATCCGGCCATGCCCATGAATACGTATATCCCGCCCCCGAAGACGGCCCCCAAAAGCAGTCGTCCGGACGCTTTGTGTCGTGATAATACTCCATCATGTCGGGCATGATCCTGCACATAAGCGGCAGGAATCCCCAGCCGAACTTGAAGCTTCCCCGGTTCGGGTTGAGCCAGTTCAACGAGTGGAGACTCGCCATTGCCCAGGTCGCGTCGCCGTCGCTGTTGTAAAAACAGACGTAGACTTTATTGGGATCGGCCGCGCACTTCTCTTTCGGCGGAAGGGGCTGAGTACCGGCATATGACTTTTCCGGATCTCCGACCGCTCCGTGGAACGTCAGGTTCGGCGTCTCGACCGAGCAGAGAACGAAGAACCCCTCCCGCGCCGCTTCATAAACATATTCCTTCTCCTGTTCCCAGACGCAGTGCCAGTTGAACATAACGCCCGGAGCCTCGGCAGTCTCCATCATCTTCCTGTAAAGATCCCGGCTCCACTTAAAAGCTCTTGTGCGTGGAAGATCGATGCAGAAAATCCTGTTGCAGACGATGTAGTCCTCAAGGTCGTGAGTGCTCGCATACCAGGTCGGTCTGTGGATGCACAAATTGGCGATCATCCTCCTGTTGCATCTCGGCCAGAGGTTTTCCACGGCCCAAAATGAAGCCTCTCTGTCGTCGGCAAATTTCCCGCGGAGATCGTCGATTTTCTCAAGTCCCGCTTCCGCCGCAAAGCGTTCTTCCTCCGGGCTCACCGGAAGACAGGCTTCAAGCCCGCAGAGGGTGATAGCAATGTTCTGGGTCTGGATAACATCTTTGTTGTCGTACACGATGTATCCGCGGCAAAGACCCGCATATTCCTTCAGAAACTCAAGCTCTGACAGCTCTCCGCACTGGGGGATGCCGTACTTTTCGGTGACGAAGGAAAACCAGTGGTCCTCCGCCTCTCCGGCGCAGTGTACCCAGACGTGGGGTTCTTTCCTGTTGGCAAGTCCCTGAAGCGAGCGCACCCAAATCGAACGGTCGTAATTCTCCCGCGAAGAGTTGACCTTCAGGATCCTCTTTGCCCGTGGAAAGTCCGGGAAGATTGAAACAAGGCTTTGATCTTTTGCTCTGAGTGACATGGTATCAGACCCTCCATTATTTTAAAACCCGCACGGGAAAAACCATCGTGCGGGTTTATACAGTTCTTATATTCAGGCTTTTCTTTTGAAAAGAATCCCCAGCGTGCAGGGGCCGCAGTGGCACGCGATAGTAGGTCCGGCGTCGGTTTCAATGATCTCTTCAAAGCTGCCGAAGGAAGCGACGGCGCTCTTCACCGCGTCGCAGATTTCGCGCGGCGTCTCTGTGTGCGTCACGAAAATGCGCGAATAGTCAATGTCGTCGCGCCCGGAAAGACGCTCACCGACATATTTGCGTATGACGTTCTGATATGCTCCGCGGTATTTCTTCCCGACGGACATCACACCGTCGCGGACTTCGATGCAGGGCCTGAAGTTCAGAAGGTTTGCCCCAAGAAGCTCAAGCGTGCTGCAGCGCCCGCCCTTGTGAAGGTACAAGAGGGTGTTTATGACAAAGCTGGCCTCCACAAGCTTAGCGGTCTCTTCAAGCTTTTTGCAGATTTCCTCCGGAGACGCTCCGGCTTCGGCCATTTCCGCCGCGTCAAGAACGATATGTCCGCTGCCCGTGGAGAGATTCTGCGAATCCACGACGAAAACGTTTTCTCTTTCGGACGCCGCGATCTTCGCGTTCTGGCAGCACGAGGATATCCCGCTGCTCAGAGAAATATGTATGAGCGCATCGCAGCCTTCGATCTCCCTGTCAAAAAACTCGCCGTATTCCACAGGGTTTGATGCCGCCGTCGAACAGAGCTTCCCGGTGCGGTCAAAATACTCGTAAAGCTCCTTCTCAGATATATCGACTCCGTCCTTGTACGCTTTTCCGTCGCAGATGACTGTCATAGGAAAGATTGCAATGCTGTGGCGCCGGCAAAGCTCCTTTGACAAATCACAGGTACTGTCAGCAGTAATCCGAATCTTCATATGACTTTCACTTGCCTCCGCAGTTTATTTTAGGTGATTTTACCATTATTGCCTGCAAATGTCAATGATACATTTGCGGCGAAGTGTAATACTGTTTTTTAATTATTTTTTTCCTCCGCCGCCGTCCATACAAAAAACTCCGCCCGGAAGCTCTCTTTGCCTCCGGGCGGAAAAAGCGTTTGTTTTTCACTCAAAAAGCGGAGTGCTGAAATACCGCTCGGCGGTATCCGGCAAAACCGTCACAACGGTTTTGCCCTCTCCCAGCTTTTCGGCAAGCTTCAGCGCGGCGGCGACATTCGTCCCGCTGGATATGCCGCACATCAGACCCTCGAGTCTCGCAAGATCCTTTGCCGTCGAGATCGCCTCCTCATCGGAAACGATATAAATCCCGTCGTAGATCCCGGTGTTCAAATTGTCGGGGATAAGACCGTCGCCGATGCCCATCTGAAGATGAGTGCCGATCGTTCCGCCGGCAAGTATCGCCGCGTTTTCCGGCTCCACCGCCCAGATTTCCACGTTCGGGTATACCGAGCGGAGTATCTCGCCGATTCCCGAAAGGGTTCCGCCCGTTCCGATGCCCGAGCAAAACCCGTCGATTGGCCCGGCGACCTGTTCAAGTATCTCCAGAGCGGTGAAATACTTGTGGACAAGCGGGTTGTTGGGATTTGAAAACTGCTGCGGCACATAGACGTTCGGATCCTCCTTTGCCATGCGCAGCGCGGTCTGCAGGCATTCCTCGATGCATTCGCCGATGTTCCCGTCGTCATGCACAAGGACGACTTCCGCGCCGTAATGCTCCATAAGCTTTCTGCGCTCAATGCTGACCGAATCCGGCATGATGATGACCGTGCGATATCCGCGCACCGCGCCCACCAGTGCAAGGCCGATCCCCTGATTTCCGCTCGTCGGCTCGACGATGACCGTGTCCGGCCCGATAAGCCCCGCTTTCTCCGCAGCGTTTATCATATTGAGAGCGGTGCGGGTCTTTATCGATCCGCCGACGTTCAAACCTTCATATTTCACAAAAATCTGTGCGCACCCGGGGCGCACGAGACGGTTAAGACGCACCATAGGTGTGTTTCCAACCGCGTCGAGAATATTGTCGTAAACCATAGCTTTCTCCCTCCGTCATACGGCCGCGCCGACCGGGACATTATACTACATTATTCGGTATCCTGTCAACTGCCGAAAGATTTTTTTGAAATAAAACGCGTATTTCCCTTGACAAATCCGCAAAATACGCTATAATATTAGAGTTGTATGCCGGTGTCTCAGCCGGCGTCCATCCTTACTCTCTGGCAAGGCCATGCCGGGAGTCAAAAGTCCAAAAGGAGGTGTACCAGTAAAGATGGCAAAAATGGGAAAATACGAATCGCTTTTCATCGTTAACGCCACTCTTGAGACCGAGGCGATCCAGGAGGTCGTTCTCCGCTTCAAGACTCTTGTCGAGCAGAACGGAACGCTCGAGTCCGTTGACGAATGGGGCAAGAGAAAGCTCGCTTACCCGATCGACGACATGAACGAAGGCTATTACGTGCTCATGACCTTCACCGCGCCGACCGACTTCCCCGCCGAGCTTTCCCGTGTTTACAACATCACTGACGCAGTCATCCGTTCCCTCGTTATCGCGAAGAACGACTGACAATCAGATGACCGTTGACAGGAGGTCACGAGAATGATCAACAAATGCATACTTATGGGACGGCTCACGCGCGACCCCGAGCTCCGTCACACCGCGAGCAACACTCCCGTGACAACATTCACTCTGGCGGTCGACCGCAACGTCAAGCGGACGAACGACAACGCCCAGCAGACTGCCGATTTCATCGACATCGTTGCCTGGGACGCAAAGGCGGATTTTGCCGCAAAATGGTTCCGCAAAGGTCAGCTCGTCGCGGTATGCGGCAGGCTCCAGTCCAGAAAATGGCAGGACAACGAGGGACGCAACCGTGTTGCCTTTGAAGTCATTGCCGATGAACTTCACTTTGCCGAATCCAAGCGCGACAGCGACAGCGGCTATTCCGGACAGAACTACGGCGGCGGCTACGGACAGCAGGCTCCTGCTTCCAGATCATCCTATGCTCAGCCGGTTCAGCCGGGTCCCGCCATCGAGGCCGACGGCTTCGAAAGCCTTTCTGACGACAGCACCGAGCTTCCCTTCTGAGCCTTTTGAGGTTTCTTTTCGGAACGCACGGAATATTTTCGAGATATCAGAATCCAAAGAAGGAGGATTGAATCGCAATGGAAAACACCGAGAACACTGTGAACGCTGTTCCCGCTGAAAACACTGCTCCCGCCGCTTCCGCGCCCAGAGCCGAGCGCCCGGAGCGTCCGGCCTACGACCGCAATGCCCGTCCGAGAAAGCGCCGTAAGGTTTGTGTTTTCTGCGCCGACAAGATCTACGATATAGACTACAAGGATGTGGCAAAGCTTCGCCGCTTTGTCAGCGAGCGCGCAAAGATACTTCCCCGCCGCATGACCGGCACCTGCGCCAAGCATCAGCGTCAGCTGACCGAGGCCATCAAGCGCGCCAGACACATCGCTCTTCTCCCCTATATCGCCGACTGATCGCATAAAACCGACTGTAAAACGGACAGGCAGCTTGCCTGCCCGTTTTATGTATATCTGAAGTTTCCGAAAGGATATTATGCACATGGAAGACATAAGAAACAAAAAAGGTTTTATCTGCGATATGGACGGCGTCGTCTACCACGGCAACCGTCTTCTGCCCGGAGCAAGGGAATTTGTGAATTGGCTTCACGAAAACAACAAAAGCTATCTTTTCCTGACAAACTCATCCGAGCGCTCCCCCCGCGAACTGCGCCAGAAGCTTCTGCGGATGGGGCTTGACGTCGGAGAAGATCATTTCTATACGTCGGCTCTTGCGACCGCAAGCTTCATTGCCTCTCAAATGCCGGGGTGCTCCGCATATGTCATCGGCGCGGCGGGCCTTATAAACGCCCTGTACGACCAGGGCATCACGATGAACGACGTGAACCCGGATTACGTCGTCGTGGGCGAAACCTCAAACTACAACTATGAGACGATAATCCGCGCCGTCCAGCTCGTCAACGGCGGAGCAAGGCTTATCGGAACTAACCCCGACCTTACCGGCCCCTCAGAGAACGGAATCGTTCCCGCCTGCCGCGCGTTCGTCTCCCCCATCGAGCTGGCAACGGGAAAGTCGGCGTACTTTGTCGGAAAGCCGAACCCGGTCATCATGCGCCGCGCAAGACAGCTTCTCGGCATTGACAGCCGCGACCTGTGCATAATCGGCGACAGAATGGACACCGACGTCATCGCCGGCATCGAAAGCGGAATCGAAACCGTGCTCGTGCTGAGCGGCGTCAGCCAGGCGGACACCGCCGAACAGTTTTCATACCGTCCAAATCACATCATAAACGGTCTGGGTGACATCGTCCCCTGACGTTTTTTCGGCCCAGAATCAAACTTCGGAGCGATTAAGGCGGTTCTCCGCCCTGATTTTCCGCGCAGCGATCAAAAAGGCGGTCAAAACTTTTTTGCGGCATTCGCACAAAAAAGCGCCTGCCGGGAGCAAATACCCTGCCCCCCCGCAGGCGCTTTTTTTTCAGCGTTTTTTTCTTTCAAGCTCCGCCGCCGGGAACGTGCAGTTTCCTTATACGGCAGAAAACTTGACAACGCAGCTTTCGCCGTCGCGCTCCGCTGCTCTGGAAAGCTGCAGTCCGGCGTTCATCAAAAGCGCGCCGGAACAGACCTCTCCGGTCGTCTCGTTTTTATAAAAACGGTCGGGATCAAGCCCGCGGAGCTTCACTGTCAGGTTGGCGCAGAACTCCCGGCGCATCGTTACAAGCGTCAGCATTGCCCTGTCCTTTTCAGGGGAAACGATCTCCCAAACCGCACGGTAGGCGTTTTCAAAGGGCGAAACAAGCCGGTAAAGATCGCCGTTTCTGATAAGGTCATAGGTTTCGTGATATTCCGCAACCTGGGCGCGGACGATCCCGCGCTCTTTCTCGGTGAGCTTCCGCGGATCCAGCTCATATCCGAAGGTTCCCCACATTGCAACGTTTCCCTTCGTCTCATACCCCGTGCGCGGGCACGCGGAGACATGCGCGCCCATCGTTGACGCGGGATAGCACATTGACGTTCCGAACTGGATATAGAGGCGGTCGATGGGGTCGGTGTTGTCGCTCGTCCAAATCTGCGGCGAGAAGCTGAGCATAGCCGGGTCAAAACGTCCTCCCCCGCCCGAGCAGTTTTCAAAGAGAATGTCGGGGAACGTGGTCACAAGGCGGTTCATCAGGTCGTAGGTTCCGAGGATGAATCTGTGGAAGAACTCCTTTTTCCGGTCGGGGGGTAAAATTGCCGAACCCGCGTCGGAAATGTTACGGTTGAAATCCCATTTTACATAGTCGATCCTGTTTTCGGAGAGAACCCTGTACATCTGCCGCCAGATATTCTCTCTGACGTCCTCGCGGGAAACGTCGAGAACGTACTGATTGCGGCCAAGCATCGGCTCACGCCCGTCCACGTGGACGTGCCAGTCGGGATGCGCGCGGAAAAGCTCAGAATCGGGCGATATCATCTCGGGCTCATACCAGATGCCGAATTTCAGACCCTCCGCATTGACTCTCTCGATAAGCGGCGCAAGCCCTCCGGGAAGCTTCTCCTCGTTGACGAACCAGTCTCCGAGGGAGGTTGTATCGTCGTTTCGCTTTCCGAACCACCCGTCGTCCATGACGAGCATATCGAACCCAAGCTCTTTCGCCTCTTTTGCAAACGCAGCGAGCTTTTCGGTGTCAAAGTCGAAGTAAGCGGCTTCCCAGCTGTTGATGAGGAGCGGTCTCTTTTCCGTTTTCCAGCGTCCGCGGATCAGGTTGTTTGAGTAAAAGCGGTGGAAAATGCGGCTCATCCCGCCGAGTCCCTCGCGGGAGAAAACCATGACCGCCTCCGGGGTGTCGAAACTCTCTCCCGGAGCAAGCTTCCATCCGAAGTCCACGGGGTTGATGCCCATGATGAACCTTGTCGTGCAGTTGAAATCGCACTCCGCAAGCGCCGAGAAATTTCCCGAATAGACAAGGTTGAACCCGTAAACATCGCCGTGCTCCTCCCCCGCATTCCTTTCGGCCAGGGCGGCAAACGGGTTCTGGCAGTGTCCCGAGACGCCGCGCTTGCTCTCGACTCCCTGAACGCCGTGGGCGAGAGCTCTGCGCTCCACGTTCCGCTCGCTGCAATGGCGGCCGTAAAGCGTGATCATATCGTATTCCATGGACGGAAGATCCACGCAGAGGCTGAACGCCCGCTCGATCTCGAAAACTTTTTCGGAAGCGTTTTCAATTCTCACGCGCCGCGTCATCACGCTGTAATTGGAAAACACGGTGTAGTAAAGCGTGACCCTGACTCCCGTCACCGCGTCGGCGGCGTAGAGCTCAAGCGTCTCCGCGCCGTCGCCGGGGTTGGCATAGGTCGAAGGCTGTCCCGGGATCTCCGGTTTTCCCGGATAAATTTTGTGGCCCGTATAGCGTATATCCGTCACGCTGTCTCCGTTTGCATTCCGAACCGCAAGGGCGGAAATGCGGAAATCCGCCGCACCGTTGCAGCCGTACTCCATCGGCGCGGTGTCCGGAGTGAATCCGTTCTCCCCGATCACCGGATTGGCAAGGCTGAACGAGGCGTTGGGGCGGCGCTTTTCCCTTCCGACGGGCCCCATGTCCGGTATCTTCGCACCGTAATAAGTGTTCAGAATGTAGTTTTCGTCATACAGCTCGATGACATAGCTCGACGCCGCCGTGTCAAGCTTGAAAACCCGTTTTTCACTGTCAAAAACAATCGGCATATTTTTCCCCCTGCAATTTTATATTCATACGGTTTTTGCCGTTTTACCGCTCATCACCGTCAGACAGCGCCGTTGAAAGAAGCTCGTTTCCCGCAT
>JAEDMJ010000044.1 GCA_016303065.1 Clostridiales bacterium | reverse complement strand
GAAGATAATGTCGGCGTATTCGCGGACGTCGTCAGGGCCGAATGCGATGATCATGTTCTGACCGCCGAGAACATAGGAGGGACGCATGAGAACGGGAAAGCCGATGCGTTCCGCCGCTTCAAGCGCTTCTTCGCGGTTCGTGACGGCGCAGCCCGCGGGGCGCTTTATGCCCAGGGATTCAAGAAGGCTGTCAAAGCGCTCCCTGTCTTCGCAGAGGTCGATGGTCTCTGCGGAGCTTCCGAGGATCTTTACTCCCGCGGCGTCCAGCTTTCGCGCCAGAGCGACCGAGGTTCCGCCGCCGAAGGTGACGATGACGCCGATCGGGTCTTCGCGGCGGACGACATTCATGACCTCTTCAAAGCGCACGGGCTCAAAATAGAGCCTGTCGGACACGTCGAAATCGGTGGAGACTGTTTCGGGATTGTCGTTTACAACAATTGCCTCGTAGCCCATCTCCTTGAGCGTGCGGACGCAGCGAACGCAGGCGTAGTCGAATTCGATGCCCTGGCCGATGCGGATCGGACCGGACCCGATGACGACGACTCGCTTTTTTGTGCTTGCGGCGACGAAATCCGCTGCTTCGTCGGTCCCCGCGGTCGCGGCGTAAAAGTAGGGGGTCTGGGCCTCAAATTCGCCTGCACAGGTGTCGACCATCTTGTAGACGTTCCCCTGGCGGTCGGAGCCGTCGGTGAGGGCGAGTATGCGCTCAAGGAAGTATCTGTCGATCTTTGTAAGTTCGTGGACGTGTTCGACGCCGAGACCGCGGCGAAGCGCTTCGTAAACGATGAATATGCGCTCGTCGGTGGGGGTGATAAGCTTTTCGTCGATCACGCTGTCGGAAAGCTCCGTGTCGGCAGGGCGGGAAAGTCCTGCCGCGCCGACGCCGCGGAGAGCTTTGACAAGCGCGCTTTCAAACGTGTCGGATATGCTCATGACTTCGCCGGTGGCCTTCATCTGGGTTCCGAGACGGCGCTGGGCATAGACAAATTTGTCAAAGGGCCATTTTGGCATTTTGACGGCAACGTAGTCCAGCGCGGGCTCAAATGCGGCGCAGGTCTTTCCGGTGACTGCGTTTTTGATCTCGTCGAGTGTGTAGCCCAGGGCGATCCTTGCGGCAACCTTTGCGATCGGATAGCCCGTCGCCTTTGACGCAAGGGCGGAGGAACGTGAAACACGGGGATTGACCTCGATTACGGCGTATTCAAAGCTGTCCGGGTTGAGGGCAAACTGGCAGTTGCATCCGCCCTCGACGCCGAGCGCATCGACAATGGAGATAGCCGCTGAACGAAGCATCTGGAATTCCTTGTCGGCAAGGGTCAGCGTGGGCGCGACGACGATGCTGTCCCCTGTGTGGATGCCGACGGGATCGACGTTTTCCATCGAACACACGGCAACGGAGCTTCCGCGGCTGTCGCGGAGGACCTCAAACTCGATCTCTTTCCAGCCGGCAACGCTCCGTTCTACAAGTATCTGCCCTATGGGAGAGGCGTCGATGCCCGTTTGGGCGCGCTCGCGGAGCTCGTCCTCGCTGCCTGCAAATCCGCCGCCCGTTCCGCCGAGGGTAAACGCGGGGCGGATTATGACCGGGTATCCGTTTTCGGCGGCAAAGTCAAGGGCGCCGGAAACGTCGGTCGCAGTGACGGATGGGATGACGGGCTGGCCGATGGACTCCATTGTCTCCTTGAAGATGAGCCGGTCTTCGGCTTTTTCAATGGTCTCCAGATCGGAACCCAGGAGCCTGACATTCATTTTTTCGAGAAAGCCGCTTTTTGCAAGCTTCATGCTGAGCGTAAGTCCCGTCTGGCCGCCGAGGCCGGAGAGAAGACTGTCGGGGCGCTCCTTTTCGATTATGCGCTCAAGAGTTGCCTCTGTCAGCGGTTCAATGTATATTTTGTCCGCCATGCCGCGGTCCGTCATTATTGTGGCGGGGTTTGAGTTTACAAGCACGACTTCAACGCCCTCGTCCCGGAGCACGCGGCAGGCCTGGGTTCCGGCGTAGTCGAATTCGGCAGCCTGGCCGATGACGATTGGTCCGGAGCCGATGAGAAGCACTTTTTTTATATCGTCGCGTTTGGGCATTGTTCCTTACGCCTCCGTTCCTGAGATGAATCTGTCAAAGAGAAAACCAGTGTCGAGGGGGCCTCCGCTGCCTTCGGGGTGGAACTGGACAGAGAATGCGTTGATTTTTTTGTAGTCAATGCCCTCGTTTGTGCCGTCATTCATGTTTGTAAATGATTCTGAGGCGGCGGAGGGGTCGATGCTGGCGCCCACGACGGCATAGCCGTGATTCTGGCTCGTCATGAAGACGCGTCCGCTGTCGGCGCTGCGGGCGGGATGATTTGCGCCGCGGTGGCCGAATTTCAGCTTTTCGGTTTTGAACCCGTTGGCAAGAGCGAGAAGCTGGTGACCGAGACAGATGCCGAATATCGGTACCCCGGAAGCGCAGAGCTTCGCAATCGCCGATATGGCGCCGGTGTTGTCCGCAGGGTCGCCGGGGCCGTTTGAAAGCATGATGCCGTCCGGGCGGGTGCTGAGGATGTCTTCGGCGGAGGAAAAGCACGGAAAGAGCGTTACGGCGCAGTCTCGCGCGACAAGCTCACGCAGAATATTTTCCTTGTAGCCGAAATCGAAAAGCGCGATCCTGTGCTTCCCGAGGGGATTTACAAGCCGTACGGACCGGCAGCTCACCTTTTCGACCGCTTTGGTCACGCGGTATTCGGAAAGGTTTTCCGAAGTTTTCGGGGTAAAGGAAATTCTGCCGTTCATGGTGCCGTGGCTTCGTATCGTTTTTATAAGTCTTCGCGTGTCGATGCCGCATACGGCGGGCACGTTCGATTTTTTGAGAAAATCACCGAGAACTCCCTGACTCCGGAAGTTGGAGGGGGAGGCGCAGGCTGTGGACACGACATAGCCGGAGGCGCTGACGCCGACGCCTTCGAAATCGGAGGGGATCACGCCGTAGTTTCCGATGAGAGGGAAAGCCTGGACGATGATCTGACCGCAGTAGCTTTTGTCGGTGAGAGTTTCGAGATACCCGGTCATGGATGTCGTAAAGACGACCTCTCCGGTTACTTCGCCCTCGGCGCCGAAAAAGCTGCCTTCAAAAACGTCGCCGTTTTCAAGCACAAGGTAGGCCTTTTTCATGTGCGTTTCCTTTCCAAAGAGTGAGAGCCGCGGGCTCTCACTCAAGATCGTTTTTTTGGTTGGAGAGTGTCTCTCCCCCCGCAAAGCACTTTACGCAGAAATCAAGATTGCAGCGGCCGCAGGCAGCTTTCAGTCCTTCAACGCTTATATATCCAAGTGAATCTGCGCCGATCTCGCGGCAGATGCCGTCTACGGAGAGCCGGTTGGCGATGAGGTTGTTTTCGCTGTCTATGTCGGTTCCGTAGTGGCAGGTGTGTTTGAACGGGGGGGAAGAAATCCTGAAGTGGACCTCTTTTGCGCCGGCACTTTTCAGTGTTCTGACAATTTTTGCACAGGTGGTGCCGCGAACGATGGAGTCGTCGACGAGCACGACGCGCTTTCCGGCAAGGTTGCTTTTGAGGGGATTGAGTTTGAGCCGCACTGCGTTTTCGCGCTGCATCTGGGACGGATAGATAAAGCTCCGTCCGATGTAGCGGTTTTTGACAAAGCCCTGTACAAGGGGGATACCGCTTCCCGCGGAAAAACCGGCGGCGGCCTCCAGACCGGAATCCGGAACGCCGCAGACGATGTCGGCTTCGACGGGGTGTTCGGAGGCGAGCCGCAGCCCCATGTTGAACCTTGCGTCGTAGACCGGAAGCCCGTCTACAACGGAGTCGGGCCGGGAGAAATAGACGTATTCAAAAATGCAGAATCCGTTGCCGGGCGTCCTGTTTTTCAGGACGACTTCCGAGCTTGTCACCTCGCCGTTTTCGATGACGACAACTTCGCCGGGGGCGATGTCGCGTTCGAAGACAAAACCGCAGCTGTCAAGGGCGCAGCTTTCGGAGGCGACGGCAACGCCGAGCCGGTTGCGCCCGATGCAGAGCGGCCGGAACCCGTCGGGGTCGCGGAAGGCGATGAGTCTTCCGTCGCCGCAGAGCACGACCACGGAAAACGCTCCGCGAAGGTAGTTTGCCGCCTTTATCACTCCGGCACGGACGTCGTTTTCGCGGACGGCGTAGAGGGCGATGAGGGTCGACATCACCTCGCTGTCGCTGGTGGCGTCGAAATGCGCGCCGAAGGATTTGAGTCCGTCGCGAAGGTCGCGGGCGTTGGTGATGTTTCCGTTGTGGGCGGTGGCAATGCGACCGGTGAGGTATTCGGTGACGAAGGGCTGGACGTTGCACACGGAGTTGACGCCTGTGGTGGAATAGCGGCAGTGTCCGATCGCGGCGGTCGAAGCGGGGAGGGAATTGAGAACGTCCCCGCTGAAGACCTCGCCGACAAGGCCGCGGTCTTTTATGCAGTGGATTGTGTTGTCTATGCTCGCCGCGATGCCGCAGCCTTCCTGGCCGCGGTGCTGGAGGGCGAGAAGCGCGTTGTACGTGATGCCCGCGGCCTCGGCAGCGCGCACGCTCGTGCCGAAAACAGCGCATTCTTCGTGGATTTTATCCGTGCCGGTAAACATATAAAATCACTCGCCCAAATCGATTATGGCGTCGCGCTCGGCGCCGACGGATATATACCTGATGCGGCAGCCGACTGCGCCGGAAATAAAGTCGACATAGCTCCGCGCCTCGGCCGGGAGCTCGGAGAGCTTCCGGCAGCCGGAAATGTCGCAGCTCCAGCCGGGGAGGTATTCGTAAACCGGACGGGCGGAGCCGAGCTTCTGGGGCGCGGGGAAGCTTTCGGTGCGGACGCCGTCAAGCTCGTAGGCGGTGCAGACGGGGATTTTGTCGAGGTACGAAAGCACGTCGAGCTTCGTGAGGGCGATTTCGTCGGCTCCCTGCATTTTGACGCCGTAGCGGGAGGCGGGAACGTCGAATCCGCCGACTCTGCGCGGGCGGCCCGTCGCCGCGCCGTACTCTCCGCCGGCTTCACGGAGCCGGTCGCCCTCTTCCCCGAAGAGCTCGCAGACGAAGGGACCTTCGCCGACGCAGCTCGAATACGCCTTCATTATGCCGACTGTGAGGCCGAGCTTTTTGCCGGGGATTCCGGCGCCGGTGGTTGCGAAGGAAGCCAGCGTGGTGGACGACGAGGTGTAGGGGTAGATGCCGAAATCGATGTCGCGGAGCGCGCCGAGCTGGGCTTCAAAGAGGATGTTCTTTCCGCTGTCCGCGGCGTCGGAGAGAAATTCGGACGTGTCGCAGATATAGGGGATGAGCGGCTCGCCGTAGGTCCGGAGCCATTCGAGAATTTCGCCGGCGTTGGCGCCGCTGTCGCCGTAGCCGTTTTTCAGGATGAGATTTTTCCAGTCGACGATGTCGGCAAGTTTTGCTTCAAGCGCGGCAAAATCAAAAAGGTCGCCCATGCGTATGCCTTTTTTCATGTATTTGTCCGAGTATACCGGAGCGATGCCGCGCCTTGTGGAACCGAATTTTCTGTCGGCGAGGCGCTCCTCCTCCAAAACGTCGAGTCTGACGTGATAGGGGAGGCAGATCGTCGCCCGGTCGCTGATGCGGAGGTTTTGCGGAGTGATCTGCACTCCGGCGTCGCGGAGACGCCCGATCTCTCCGCAGAGATGGGCAATGTCGATCACCATTCCGGTTCCCATGACGTTTACCGTGTCCGGACGGAGAATTCCGGACGGAAGAAGGTTGAGGATATACTTTTTGTCGCCGACGACAACGGTGTGTCCGGCGTTGTTTCCGCCCTGGTAACGGGCGACGATATCGTATCCGGAGCCGAGAAGATCGACCATGCGGCCTTTTCCCTCGTCTCCCCAGTTTATTCCGACGACTGCTGTGAGCATTGTCTGCCCTCCTGTTTTGAGTTTATACGGTTATTTCTGCGGATTCGGCGGATGAAGATCCGGCGAATTCCCGGCGGACCTTTTCAACATATTTTTCGGTCTGCATACAGGCAAGCCCGGTAAAGCCGCGGCTGTCCATGATGCTTTCAAGCTCTCCGGCGCTGAGCCCGAAACGGCTGTCCGCAAGAATGTCTGCGGCAAGGGTGTTGTCGGAGCCTTCGGCCTTCATCCGTTTTGCGGCGGCGGTGGAGAGTTCGCGGATTGCCTCGTGAAGGGTCTGGCGGTCGCCGCCCTTTTTGACGCAGTACATGAGAATGTTCTCCGTGGCGATGAACGGCAGCTCGTCGTTCAGATGTCTGGCAATAACCTTCGGATAGACGGTTATTCCGCGGACAAGGTTGCGGCAGAGCGCCAGCACGCCGTCGACGGCCAGAAACGCTTCGGGAACGGAGATCCGCTTGTTTGCCGAATCGTCGAGAGTGCGTTCAAACCACTGGGATGACGCCGTCATCGCAGCGTCCTGGGCAAGGGCGATGACGTGGCGGGAAAGCGACGCGACGCGCTCGCTTCTCATGGGGTTGCGCTTGTAGGCCATTGCGGAAGAGCCGACCTGACCGGCCTCAAAGGGCTCGTCGACCTCGCGGAGGTGGGACATGAGGCGGAGGTCGTTTGAGAATTTATAGGCGCTCTGGGCAATCCCGGAAAGGGCGGAAAGCACGGTGTAATCGAGTTTTCTGGGATAGGTCTGGCCGCTGACGTCGAAGACTTCGTCAAAGCCGAGCTTTTCCGCAACGAGTTCTTCGAGCCTGACGGCCTTTGACGCGTCGCCGTCGAAGAGCTCGAGAAAGCTGGCGGAAGTGCCGGTGGCTCCGCGGCAGCCGAGCATTTTTATTTCGCCGAGAGCGGAACGGATGCGGCGGGCGTCGGAAACAAAATCCTGAAGCCAGAGAGTGACGCGCTTTCCAAAGGTCGTGGGCTGGGCCGGCTGAAAATGGGTGTAGGCAAGAGTCGGAAGATCCCTGTATTTTTCGGCGAGATCGCAAAGCTCAAGTATGAGCCCGTTGAGCTCGGAAAGCACAAGCCCCAGCGCTTCGCGCATAAGGATCAGGTCCGTGTTGTCGCCGACGTAGCAGGAGGTCGCCCCGAGGTGGATTATCGGTTTTGCTTTGGGGCAAAGAACTCCGAAGGCGTAGATATGGGCCATGACGTCGTGGCGGACTTCCTTTTCCCTTGCGGCGGCGACGTCGTAGTTTATGTCGGTAAGGTGCGCGCGCATTTCGTCGAGCTGCTCGTCGGTTATCGGAAGACCGAGCGCCTGTTCGCTTTCGGCAAGGGCGAGCCAAAGCCTGCGCCAGGTGGAGTATTTTCTGTCGGGAGAGAAAATCTCCTGCATTTTTTTCCCGGCGTATCTTCCGCAGAGGGGGCTTTCGTATTTATCGTGCATTTTGCAGTCTCCCGAGAACTTCTCTGTAACTTCCGAGAACGTCGCCGAGGTCGCGGCGGAAGCGGTCCTTGTCGAGCTTTTTGCCGGTGGACTTGTCCCAGAGACGGCAGGAATCGGGGGATATTTCATCGGCGAGTATGAGCCTTCCGTGGAAACGGCCGAACTCGAGCTTGTAATCGGCAAGCGTTATGCCGCACTTGTCGAAAAGCTCGCTCAAAAGAGAATCGACCCTCAGAGCTGCGCTTCGCATCTCGTCAAGCTCTGCCTGTGTCGCAAGACCGATAGCGGTGATCTGTGAGTCGTTCATCATGGGGTCCCCGTATTCGTCGCTTTTCATACAGAACTCAAGGACGGTGTTTTTGAGGGGAGTGCCTTCGGGAACTCCGTAGCGCTTTGAAAAGCTTCCCGCGGCGATGTTGCGTACTATGACCTCGACGCTGACAATCTCCACGCGCTTGACAAGCGCCGTTACGTCGTCGATCATCTTTTCAAGATGGGTCTCGATGCCGTTTTCGGAAAGATAGTCGTATATTATGGCGGAGATGGCGGCGTTGAGCTTTCCCTTGCCGTCGAGTTCGGCTTTTTTGGCTCCGTTTCCGGCCGTTGCGGAATCCCGGAAGCGGAGGATCAGCGTGTCGCTGTCGCCGGAATCGTATACGGATTTCGATTTGCCTTCGTAAAGAAGCTTCATGTCATTCAGTTCCATGATCGATTACACTCTCCAGTTAAGATTTTCAAAAGTAAAAAAATGCGGAGCCGGACTTGCCGCCGCGGCGGGAACAGGTGCATAAAAATACAAGACGCCATCACAGCAATTCCAAAAAGCGCCAATTGCGCCGATACAGCCGGATGAACGCCTTTGTTCACTGTGAAATATTATGCCACAATGGGTATAATCTGTCAAGATAAAATTGAAGTTCGGATTGCGATTCGTTATGACAAACAAAAGAAAAAGCGGCGAAAGAGGTTTTCTTGGAAAGATATATTGAGAAAAGCCCCGCATAAAGCCCCGGGAGGGGAAAGCCGGAGGGCGCGTTCTTCTATTTATATATAAAGCGCTTTTTTGACCCGGGGGCGCCGCCGGAAAAAACAAAAAATTTCTTTTCGCGGGGTATTGACAAAGAAAAAACGAAGTGATATAATGCTGGCTGTGAACAGCAAAGGCGCTGCGGACTCCGAATGCGGAGTTCCTGCAGCGCTCTTATTTTTTGCTGAAAAAACAGGAGGATACCGGTTATGAGCAGTTTTATCAAATGTGAAGGCTACGTCCCCGCGCTGGGGCTGTACGAGACGCAGAAGGCCATCGGCGCTCTCAAGAGAGCGTTTGAAGACAGGCTTTCCGAAAAACTGAATCTTTGCCGGGTGTCCGCGCCGCTCTTCGTTGCGCCGGAAACCGGACTGAACGATGATCTGAACGGCGTTGAACGCCCGGTCGAATTCGACATCAAGGAGACCGGAAAGAACGCACAGATCGTCCACTCGCTTGCAAAATGGAAGCGTTATGCCCTCGGAAAGTACGGCTTCCCCGCAGGCCAGGGGCTTTATACGGACATGAACGCCGTGCGCCGCGACGAAGAGATGGACAACCTCCATTCGATATATGTGGACCAGTGGGACTGGGAAAAGGTCATCACAAAGGAAGACCGCACCGAAAGCTATCTCAAGGCTACCGTGCAGAAAATCGTTTCCGCCATTTGCGAAGCGCAGGAGGTCATATGCAGGCTTTATCCGGAGCTCGGAAGCGAACGCCTCAGTCCGGACGTGAGCTTTGTGACGACCCAGGAGCTTGAGGATATGTGGCCCGAATGCACCCCGAGAGAGCGGGAGGACAAATACCTTGCAGAGCACAAAACCGCGTTCATCATGCAGATCGGCGGCCCGCTGAAATCCGGACAAAAGCACGACGGCCGCGCGCCGGATTACGACGACTGGACTCTGAACGGCGACATTGTCTTCTGGAACAGCCTTCTCGGCCGCGCCTTTGAGGTTTCTTCCATGGGCATTCGTGTCGACGCCGCCGCAATGGACAGACAGCTTACCGCCGCCGGAGCGGACGAAAGAAGAAAGCTCGCCTTCCACAGGGATCTCCTTGAAGGAAAGCTTCCGCTGACTGTCGGCGGAGGTATCGGACAGTCGCGCCTGTGCATGCTGCTTCTCAGAAAAGCGCATATCGGAGAGGTCCAGGTTTCTATCTGGGACGACGGGACTGCCGCAAAGTGCGCGCAGTCGGGAATCGAACTTCTTTAAAAAACGGGGAGGGTCTTAAAATGAATAATTTGCCTGAAGAATTTGGCTGCATGGTGTTTAATGACGAAGTGATGAAGGAGAGGCTTCCGCGGGACGTCTACAAAGCGCTCAGAAAATGCATCTCCGAAGGAACCCACCTTGATCTGGACGTTGCGAATGTGACGGCAAACGCCATGAAGGACTGGGCGGTTGAAAAGGGCGCCACCCATTTCACCCACTGGTTCCAGCCGATGACGGGGATAACCGCCGAAAAGCACGACAGCTTTATCCGTCCGGAAGGGGACGGAGGCGCGATCATGGAGTTTTCGGGCAAAGCCCTTGTAAAGGGCGAACCCGACGCTTCGAGCTTCCCCTCCGGCGGACTCCGCGCCACCTTTGAGGCTCGGGGCTATACCGCGTGGGATCCGACTTCGTACGCTTTCATAAAGGACGGGGTGCTCTGCATCCCCACGGCGTTCTGTTCTTATTCCGGGGAAGCCCTGGACAAGAAGACTCCGCTTCTGCGCTCCATGGAAGCTCTGGAAAAGCAGGCCATCAGAATTCTCAGACTTTTCGGAAACACGAGCGCCCGCCGCGTCGTTGCCCAGGTCGGACCGGAGCAGGAGTATTTCCTTATTGATAAGGAAGTGTACCTCAAGCGTCCTGACCTTATAAACACCGGAAGAACTCTCTTTGGCGCAAGACCTCCGAAGGGTCAGGAGATGGAGGATCACTACTTCGGAACGATCAAAAAGCGAGTCAAGGACTATATGACGGACCTTGACCATGAGCTCTGGAAGCTGGGGATATACGCCAAGACCGAGCACAACGAGGTCGCTCCCGCCCAGCACGAGCTTGCCCCGATCTTTTCCACGGCCAACAAGGCGACGGACGCAAACCAGCTCACCATGGAGCTTATGAAATCAGTTGCCGCGCGCCACGGGCTCGTCTGCCTGCTCCATGAAAAGCCCTTTGCCGGCGTGAACGGAAGCGGAAAGCACAACAACTGGTCGATCTCCACGGATACCGGGATCAATCTTCTCGAGCCGGGGTCCACGCCCAGGGAGAACGCGCAGTTCCTTCTTTTCCTCTGCGCGGTCATAAAGGCCGTGGACGATTATCAGGAGCTTCTCCGCGTGTCGGTTGCCACGGCGGGCAACGACCACAGACTCGGAGCCAACGAGGCGCCCCCGGCAATTGTTTCGATCTTCCTCGGCGACGAGCTCACGGAGATACTCGACTCGATCGAAAACGGAACTTCCTGCCCCGAGCATCCGAAGACCCAGATGGAGATCGGCGTCACGGTGCTTCCGCACTTCCCGAAGGACGCGACGGACCGCAACCGCACCAGCCCCTTTGCGTTCACGGGAAACAAGTTTGAGTTCAGAATGCCCGGATCGACGCTTTCGATTTCCGGACCGAACATTGTCCTCAACACGATCGTGGCGGAAAGCCTCTCACAGTTTGCCGACGAGATCGAAAAGGGCGGAGACTTTAATTCGACCGTCAGCGCCATAATCAGAAAGACGATAAAGGATCACCGCCGCATCATCTTCAACGGAAACGGATACGACGAATCCTGGGTGAAGGAAGCCGAGGCAAGGGGACTTTCAAACCTCAAAAACACACCGGAAGCGCTCCCGGCTTTCATTTCCGAAAAGAGCGTTGCCCTTTTCACAAAGCACAGGGTCTTTTCCGAGACGGAGATGTATTCCCGCTGCAATATACTGCTTGAGAACTACTGCAAGATACTGAACATCGAGGCGCTTACCATGATCGATATGGTAAACAAGTACATCCTGCCGTCTGCGCTGGGTTACGAAGACGAGCTTTCGCGGATTGCCGCGGAAAAGCGCGCGGTCGATCCTTCGATACCCTGTGCAATGGAAACAAAGCGCCTGTCGAGAATTGCCGCTTTGACCGACTGCGTATACGGACGTCTCGAAGTCCTGGAAAATGCAGTCGCAGAGGTAAAGCTCGGCGAAAAAGATCTTTTCGAGGAAGCGCGCGAGTACCGCGAAAAGGTCTTCACAGCAATGGCGGAGCTGCGGGCCTGCGTTGATGAGCTTGAGCTGATTGTCAGCAAAAAGCATTGGATGCTCCCGACTTACGACGACATCCTTTACAGCGTCAAATAAACGCCGGTCAAGCTTCAATCATATATACTCTCTCCAAGAGGAAACGCCGCACAGAGTCTTCTCCCCACCCCGGCTCTGCGCGGCGTTTCCGTATTATGCGGCCGGAATGCGGACTTTTTTATTGACATTCTGACGAAAAATTTGTTATAATAAATAAAAACAGAAATCGAAGGGGTAAAAAATATGATGTACAGAGTAAAATGCAAAAGCTGCGGCACGGTACAGGATATTGCGGGGGACGCCGCGTGCGCAAAGTGCCGCGCGCCGGTCGCGTCGAAATCAGACGGCATGATTCAGATGTACCGTATGGGCTCGCCCTTCGGAGTGGCGGCCGGATACGGCGTTTACATAAACGGAGAACCCTACGGGCACATTGCAAACACACAGAGCATCCGCATTCCGCTGCCCTTTGGTTCCTACAAGCTTCACTGCACCTGCGGCGCAACGCGGAAATGCAATGACCTTGTGGTAAATGTCACGCCGGAGTTTCCGAACGCATATGTGAAAGCCCGCATCTGCACGGGCTTCTGGAGCAACCACATTGCGATCGAGCCCGCCTCCCCGGAGAGTATGCCGAAAGACTGAGAGCTTTTCGAAACGGGCGCTTTCCGTTTTGTTTTTTCTTGCAATCCGGGAACGGTTGCGGTATAATAAATTAAAATTGACCCGGAGGTGTAAAAAGCTATGTATATAACGATTTGGAACGAGTATCTTCACGAGCGGGAAGAAAAGTACCGGAAGATATATCCCGAAGGAATGCACGGCGCCATTGCCGAGTATCTGCGCTCGGAGGGCTTTGAAGTCGGAACCGCGGTTCTTGACGAGCCGGAGCACGGACTTACCGACGAGGTCCTTGCAAAGACCGACGTCCTTTTCTGGTGGGGACACTGCGCCCACGACAGGGTGAGCGACGCGGTCGTCGAAAAGGTCTATCGCCGCGTTCTTGACGGCATGGGGCTTGTCGTTCTGCATTCCGGCCATGCGTCGAAGATTTTCCGCAAGCTTTTGGGAACGGAGTCCTGCGACCTCAAGTGGCGCGAGAGCGGGGACAAGGAGATACTCTGGAACTGCAATCCGGGCCACCCCATTGCAAACGGCATCGGCGACAAGATCATTCTGCCCCAGGAGGAGACCTACGGAGAGCATTTCATTATTCCGGAGCCCGACGAGACGGTTTTCATAAGCTGGTTTACCGGCGGAGAAGTCTTCCGCAGCGGAATCTGCTATCACCGCGGAAAGGGCAAGATCTTCTATTTCCGTCCGGGCCACGAGGCGTTCCCGACCTATTACGATCCTACCGTCAGAAAAGTTCTCAAGAACGCAGCCCTGTGGGCGTACACCGCTCCGACTGAGCCGCTTCAGTACGGCTGGGTTCCGGCAACGGTCTGAGACCGGAACGTCTGCTGCAGAGAGAAGAACGCATTTCCCTGTGAATCCTGAAAATTCCGTTAATACGACGTAAATTTTCTGTTGACAGACAGGTTTTGCAGTGGTATAATCTACTGGTATTTTTAAAAAGGGCCTCCGTTCAAGACGGTCGTGCGCCTCTCTGATAAGGGGGGAAGAGCCGAACCGCTTCAAAGAACGGGGACTTTTTTTTATCTTCCCAAAAGCAGAACTTTGTAAGGGGGCTGTGAGTGTGTATAAAGAATTTGAGCCGCTGAGCGTGAAAACGAGAAGGGTAATAATCGATACGGACATCGGGCCGGACTGTGACGACGCCGGAGCGATTGCGATTTTGTGTCTTGCCGCGCAGAAATACGGATTTGAGATCGCTGCGGCGGTGAACTGCACGTCCAACCCCTTCGGCGACGGGTGTACGGATGCGATCGTGCGCTTTGCCGGGACGGAGGGTGTGAGGCTCGGAAGATTCATGAGCCGGGAATTTCTTCCGGAGCACAGGACGTACAACGAGCCTGTTGCAAAGACCTATTCCGCCGGATTCCGAAGCGGAAGCCTCCGCGTCGAAAACTCGGCGGACGTTTACCGCGGCGTGCTTTCGGACTCGGAAGACGACGGCGTTGTCGTCATCACGATCGGCCAGATGAACGCTTTGGCGGAGATCGTTTCGGCGGAGCCGGAGCTCTGTGCAAGAAAGCTGCACTGCCTTGTTTCCATGGCGGGGAGCCGGACGGAGACGATGGCGGAGTACAACGTCGTCTGCGACGCGGCGGCGGCGGACACGGTGTTTTCAAGGCTTGAAGCGCCGATCATCCTGTCCCCATTTGAAGTCGGAGCTTCGGTCATTACGGGCTTTTCAGCGGACGACGCAGGCAGGGACCCTCTGCGCGATTCGTACCGGTACTACACAAAAGCGAAAATGCGCCGGAACAGCTGGGATCTCACCGCCGTCCAGTTCGCCGTTGAGGGCTGCGGAAGGTTTTACGGACTTTCGGAAAACTACCGCGTGAAGGTCCTCGAAAACGGGTGCTTTTCCATGGACAGGAGCCCGGAGGGAAAAGTCAGGTTCATGGAAAAGAAAACTCCGGATAAAGAGCTGGAAAACCATCTGGACTGGCTTTTGTCGTCGGTGGGACGCTGAGCTTTTGTCTGCCGGGAGGAAGCTCCGGAGCGGGGCTGTTGATAAATGTTAAGAATCCGGGGAAATTATTAAATTTTTTTGTGACATATTGACAGGGGCGCGGCTGGTCATATATAATAAGGAAAACCAGTT
>JAEDMJ010000043.1 GCA_016303065.1 Clostridiales bacterium | reverse complement strand
CTCTTTCTTACCGCCTGCGGCCTTGCGGCGGTGCTGCTCATAGCGGGCATCGTGCTGCTGTGCCGAGGCTGCGGCCGCACCGAGGAGGGCAGCCCTCATAACGAGAGCATCTACGGCAGCTTTGCAATGTCCGACAAGAGCTGTGTTTATACCTTCCGTGAGGACGGCAGCGGAGAGCTGCGGCTTTCCGGCGCACCGTATAGATTCCGTTTTACGCTGTCCGGCAGGACGCTCTCTATCGACTTTGAAGCCGAGGCACTGGCCGACTGCGAGTACGAGGTGGCGTATACCGATACGGGGCTTGAGCTGATTGCAGGCAAGGGTACGGCGACACAGGGGGAGAAATACATACTGAACAGAACAGAAAAATAAGACCTATGCGGTCATGAAAGGACGGTGACGGCGATATGCCGCCTGAAAAGAGAATAGCCGACCGGACGGCAATCTCCGGCACAGTTTCAAGAGCGCTCAGCAAGTAAAAAACTTGCTGGGCGCTCTTTCTTTATGCCTTCGACAAAAATCAGCCGTTTTCAGCAGCAAAACAAGCGGTTCGGCAAAATATTCCAGCGAGGAGGTGATACCGATGTACAGTGCAGTGCTTTCAGAGGACATACCATACGGATCTTTGCCGTAAAGGGCGGCCGCCCTGCCGTCCTTCGGCGACAAGGTGAGAACATGAAAAAGAACATAGGAAAGATACAGGTGTTGAAATAGCAAAGACTGTCTTTGCGCAGACACACAGGCACCTATATTTTTTTGACCTTCCCGGTCGACAGAATTCAAAACAATATCCGAGAAGCGCCAATAAAAGCACCGAAAAAACGGGAATTTTACTTGGCTTGACTTTTTGCGGCCTTTGCGCTTTAAAACAGCAGCAATCCGGCAGCGTCGGCTGTCGAAGCCCTCCGTATCAATCGTTTTTGAAACCAACCAAAAACGATTGAACGGAGGTACATAACCTTGAAAAAACAACCCAAAGCGGTTTATATCATAGAAAACGGCGGGTACACGGAACTGACCTATGAGGAATTCCGTCGCCGTGAGCAAATCTGCCCGTTATATGCGGACAAGCTGTTCCTGCCTCTCTACGGCAGGCTTATGGAGGTATCCAAAGAGGATTACACGGAATTCTATCGAGCAAAGCGCCGACAGAAATATCTGGACGAACGCTCTGCGGACAACGGCGACTTCTCCTACGATATGCTGACCACCGATGAATTCAGCGGCGAGGACATCCTCATCGCCGAGCAGCCGGATGTATGCGACACCGTAGTGGAAAGCATTATGACGGACAAGCTCAGGAAAGCCATCCTCAAGCTGACCGATGAGGAACAGCTCCTCATCTACCGCCACTATTACGCCGGCATTTCAGGCACAGACCTTGCCGAGATTTACGGCGTATCACAACAGGCAATCAGCAAGCGGATCGCCAAAATCAGAGCAAAGCTCAAAAATCTTTTAGAAAATTAAAAAACTTGGTTGTAGCCCCCTCAACTTTTCGGCATGGAAAGTGAGGGGGCTTTCTCAATAGCCTCCGCCCGTTCTTTGAAAACCGAATAGTAGGAACACTCGATATTTTTTTGCCTGTGTTTACTTAATATTTGATTGTTTGGAGCAGATTCGTCTGCTCTTTTTTATTTTGTGGTTATACTGCGCTTGGGAGATATTCGATAGCCACTCCCTGCCGTGAGTCAAGCTTGTAGGTGTGCTTGGGGACGATACTCGGCAGGTCGATGCAACCGACAAACCGATAGTGGATGATGAGCCGTTGCGCTCTGTTCTTGCCCGTTCCCTCAATCGGAAAGACCTCGATTTTGTCGATCAGTTCTTGAAGGACAATGGGTGTCAGCTTTTGCATCGTCATAAACTTCCGTATTGCTCGGATAAAGCTACCCGACGAGTTTTGTGCGGTGTCAAGGCGTTCAATCTTGTTTTTAAGATCAAACATCTGCTTTTTGAGTTCTTCTTGCTCCACCTCGTATTTGTGAGACAGTCGCATAAACCAATCGTCTGTCACCTTGCCGTTTACGTTATCCTCGTACACGCGCTCATAGAGTCGAAGAAGCTCTTGGCTTCGTGCCGTAGCCGCTGCCAAGGCACTCTCTGCCGCTTTCCTTTCAGCCATTGAGTCCTTGTTGGTCTTGTGTTCCAAAAGCTCTGCAAAGGCATTTTCGTCGTGATCAAGATAGGTGGCAAGCTTGAACAGTTCCATCTTCACCACCTGCTC
Organism: Clostridiales bacterium; assembly: GCA_016303065.1. Taxonomy (GTDB): domain Bacteria; phylum Bacillota; class Clostridia; order Oscillospirales; family QAMX01; genus SIG499. The sequence continues at coordinate 12,158 of JAEDMJ010000043.1, read as the reverse complement.
CAAGGAATCCTCTCTGACGTAATGAGTTGACTCACAGGTGCCGCGAAGCCCCTTGTAGTTGGAGCAACTGTAAAAGCGGATGCTCGGGTTCTGCTTATTGATGTTAAACCATAGCTTGTGTCCGCAATCTCCGCAATAAAGAAGATTAGTGAAGATGCTTTTCTTCACATCTGCGTTCTTTGGCTTTCGGCGTTTGGAATTCTTGCTTAGCTCCTGCACTCTCTCCCAAGTCTCACGGTCAATGATCGGCTCGTGAACGTCCTTGAAGATTGCCCAATTCTCTTTGGGGTTCTCTACGCGAGTTTTGTTACGGAAGGATTTGGAATAACTCTTGAAGTTGATGATATCTCCGCAATACTCCTGCTACTCAAGCATCTTGGCTATCGTGGTCTTACACCACTTGTACGGATTTGGTTGAGTTTTCTTACCGCCCCTGCTCATACCCTTACTCTGCCAATAGGCTTGGGGCACAAGAACCTTATCGTCTTGGAGAATTCTTGCAATGGTCTCGTTCCCATTCCCCTCAATACAAAGACGGAATATCCTTCTCACAACCTCTGCCGCATCTGGATCAATGATCCACTTCTTTTTGTTCTCGGGATCTTTCACATAGCCATACGGTGGTGGAGCTAAGGGTTCTCCCGCGTTACCTCTGAGGCGATGAGAGCTTCTGACCTTGCGACTGATATCTTTGGCATACATCTCGTTCATCACGTTACGGAACGCGCTGAAATCGTCCTCACCGTTATCACTGTCAATGCAATCGTTAATAGCGATAAATCGGATATTGTGCTCAGGAAAGTAATAGTCTGTGTACTGTCCTACCTCAAGGTAGTTTCTTCCGAAACGGGATGAATCTTTGACGATGACCGTTGAGATATATCCCATCTCCATATCTTCAAGCATTTGCTGAAAGCCGGGGCGGTTGAAGTTGGTTCCCGTGTATCCGTCATCCACATAGAATTTGGTGTTGGTGAATCCGTGCTCCTTTGCGTATTTGGCGAGAAGCTTTTTCTGATTAGCTATCGAGTTGCTTTCGCCCTCCGCACCGTCATCACGGGACAGACGGCAATATAGCGCGGTAATGCCTATAATGGTTTCATTCTGTTTGGCTGCAGTTTTCTTCATTCTGCTCCTTTCTATCCGAAATCGGATTGGCAGCCGAAACATATTCCTCCGTTATTATATCACCTTGTGTTTCCGTTGACAAATCTGCGGAATTATTTTTTATCAGCCTTTCAAATCTTGAACGTAAGGTGTGTGCATCCTCACCCCGTGTCTCAAATTGAGACGCGACGATATAGGTCACACCATTGACTTGATAGGTGCTCTTGTTTGCCATACCCATCACCCAACTATTTTTGTTCTTCTTACCTCGCATCTCGGTTCTCCTTTCGGCGCAATTGCTCCAAGCGGCGCTTGTGGAGGAGATTCTTGATGTCTGCTACAATATCTTTCGGGAGCATATTGCGAGGATAATACTGCCTTATATCGTCCATATAGATCACGATGCGCTCTCTTTGATTGGCTTTCTCCTCACTCATAATCTCACGTATGGCATCCTCACCGGCGCGCCTTCATCTGCAAGTTTTCGCATACGGACAGTCTGCGAATAGGAAGGAGTTAAGTCATCCATATCGCAGATCTCGTAGATAAGCTGTTGTGTTTGCCAATGAAGCTTCGAAAGCTCTACCGCAGGGGTAAGTGCGATCCTGCCCTCATCAACCATTTGAAGCAATTCGGGAATGAGTCGCGTGAGGCTGATATATCTCTGTATCTGCGTTTTGCTTTCATCGCTCTCGGCGGCGATCTTTTCCACCGAAGTCAACCTCTGCCCAAGTTGGGCAGAAGTCAGATCGGTGCTTTCACCTTGTCGCTTGATGGCATCGAGCTTCATCTCGTAGGCGAAGGCTTTCTCGGACGGGAGGATATGATCTCTGTGAAGGTTGGCATCTACCATTGCGACGGTTGCTTCTTCATCGGTCATTTCACAGACAGTGGACGGGATCTCGCTCATACCGAGCCGTTGATACGCTCTGAAACGGCGGTGTCCCGATATTACATAGCTGCGCATCCCTTTGATTCCGGTGATGGCGATTGCGAAACCGTCCTGGATCAGCTCTACCAAACCTACGCAGAATCCCACGAATCCGACCCATCGGATATCCGCGATGTTTTCAAAGAACTGGTCGACCTCCTGGGCGGTTTGTATTTGGAAGATAATAATGCCGTATGGAATCTCTGTTGCCATCTCTGCACGGCTTACGAACATAAGGCATTTATCGATGGCTTACAGTACGGCGTTCACTTAATTTTTGAACTGCAATAACATGGCTCAGTTGTAAAGTCAAGCTAAATGCCCCTAAGCAACCGCAACACCTGGCATTCATTGAAAATTCCGGGTGTTGCAATAGCTATATAAAGACTAACAAAGTTTTTGCTTGTATTGTCAAAAAGAAGGTGGTATAATACTTAAAAAAGTATACACCAACTATCGGATGTTGCTGAGTATTCTATATAACATGGCTGATTCCGAAGTTTTTTACTAAAGATAAAGGGGAAATCAAAATGGCGGGAAGAAATTTTTCTGAGGCAGTACAATTTGGCGTTGTAAAATCCAACTTGGAAAGAAACAATGGTATTATTCAATGTGAATTGTGCGGAAAACAAATATTCTCCATTGGAGAATGCCATTTTGATCACATAGTCCCTTACGCAAAGGGTGGCTCTTCTACCTTGGAAAACTGCCAGATTCTTTGCGCTGAATGCAATCTCAAGAAAAGCGACAAAGAATTAAAAGATATTGTTATGGAAGAAAAAGCACGTCAATTTCTAAGTGGAAAGTCATTTAGAGAAGAAAACAAACCCGCTCCCGCTACTATTCCACCAAACACTACAGATAGCAAAATGACAAAAGAGAAATTTGACTATATTGTTGGGAAATTTATTGAAGAAAGGGGGGATATCCGGCAGATCGACTTTAGTAGGGAATACAACCATTTACCTGGTATAAGCTATATGGTAAAATACTATGGTACCCTTAATGAATTAAAAAAAGCGTTTGGCATTACGGATATTTCTTTAAACTGGAACAGAGAAAATATTGCCGTGGCATTAAGGGCGTTTGTATCTGCACACGGAAAAATCACACAAAAAGATATTCGAAAAGAGAACGGTCTACCCTCCATAAATTGTATATTAAACTACTATCCCGAGTATAAGAATTTTACAGAAATCAAACAAGGTCTTTGTGATCTTGATGCTCGCGGTGTTTGGACAAAAGAAGAAGCTATAATTGAAGGAAAAAGATTTGTTAGCCAAAACAACGGAAAACTAACCCAAAAGGATTGTAACAGTGCTAATGGTTTGCCTCCAATGTCTGTTATTTACAGACTTTTTGGAGATATGCCTACATACCAAAAAGCAGTAGGTGCATCCATATCAAAAAACATTTATGTTTCCGAAGAAGAAGTCGAGGAAGCGATTAAGTCATATTTCAATGGCAAAGAACGCGTGGTTGAATCAAGGGAGCGATTCTTTGAGACATTCCCCTATGGTATAGATGTTATCCGTGGCAGATACAAGTCATTTGATGTGTTTGCTCAACAGTTTAATATTACAGTTCTCAAAAGCAAAAAAGCAAAATACACAAAGCAAGAAGTGGATGACATTATTTCGGACTATGTAAGATCCGGTAAGCCGCTTCCAAAACACCATGACCTAAGCAAAGAAGGGTTGCCCGCAGCAAGCGTCATTATGCGCTATTATGAACATTGGCGTGAGCCGTTTGAGGTATTCCAGGCGCTGTACGAGAAAATAGGCGGATAACAAACTTCTGCATAAAAGCAGGCCTCAAAACCTGCTCACTTCATCAACAAAGATTCTCTGTAAAGAAAAATCGAGTGTTCATAACTCAAATCCGTTATGAACACTCGATATGTGCAGTAAAACTCCCGGCGCAGATCGATGTTTTCTGCTTTTTTGCCCCGAACTCACGATGAAGCTTTTGCCGGCGAAAAAGTATCCGCCTGTATTTTTTCTCTCCATTCCGCTTCCTTAAAGCCAACAAGAACAAAGTCATCTCCGACGAGCAGCGGACGTTTTACAAGCATACCGTCGGAGGCAAGAAGCCTCAGCATTTCATCCCCGCTCATCGAGGGCAGTTTGTTTTTAAGGTCGAGCGATTTATAAAGCAGACCGCTTGTGTTAAAAAACTTTTTGACGGGCAAGCCGCTTTTCCCGTGCCATTCTGTCAGCTCATCAAGCGAGGGATTATCGAGTTTAATATCCCTGAATTCATATTCGATTTTGTTATCATCCAACCACTTTTGTGCTCTTTGACAGGTGGTGCATTTGGGGTAGCATATAAATTTAATCATCGTTTCACGCTCCTGACAGACTTTTGTAAAAGGCGGGCAGCGCCCCGCTGACTTCAAAAAACATTGCAATTGCCCTTGTAAAGTATCCGATTATGACACCGGTCTTGCCTCAATAAGACAGGGCGAATCCTGCCTTTCCGGCATTGCCAAATCCGTAAAATCAGAGGTCAAAAAAAAATTGCGCTTTTGGGAAAGTTCCGGATTCTGTCTTCAATTTGACTTACGGAAACGGTTCCTTTACCGTCAACGCCCCGCCGGATTTATTATACACCAATTCCGTCAAAACATCAACACAGGCTCAGTAACAAGGCAAAAACTGCCCTATATCCGTTTTGCAGCGTGACCTACGCGGGGTTCGAATCCTGTCACCCAAAAGCGCCGTAGCAAAAGCGATACCGCTTGCTCCGGTTTTTTCAAAATCCAGACCTCGCGCATGCCCCCGCTACAAATTTTCAAACCGCCCGCCGCTCCGAGCTTCGGTTCGGTTTTGGGCAAATACGAAATATTTCCCGCCATAAACACAATCCCGGTATCAAAAGCTCCTGAAACCGGATGTTTTAGGGGGATTTTTCTTGTTTATTGCGGTGCGGAATCCGGTATGCGGCATCAGCTGTTTTTCACAAATCCCCGCCGGCTTTATTGCAGTATTCAAGCAATCTCTCTGCAAGCCAGGAAGACTCGTGGAACCTGCGGCAAATCTCTGTTCCGTTTTTGAACTTAATGGTGAACAGATAATTTTCGCCGTCTTCGACCTGGTATTCAACCGTCTCGGTTTCATAATGCTGCCAACCGTCCTGTTCCGTCAGATAATACGACATCACAGGGTCAAACTCCTCTCTGGTTTCAGTACGGTATGCAGTTTCAACGCCGTCAAGCGTTACGCTCTCAATATTGTCGAAGTCAAACTCTTTATATCCGCGTTTTTTTCCGCCGGCACGCCGTTTTTTGTCGTTCTCCAATATACGCCTGCCGATCCCCCTGATAATCTCGCCAAGCACTGTCAATAACGCCAATTAAATCACCTTCACTGACATATCCGCAGTTTTCTACAACCGACATAACTCTGCCCGGAGCGGCCAAAGTGCAATATGATTATAGCATATATAACCTGCATTTGCAATTTGATGCGTCAAATTGCCCCCTCTCCCTCAAATCCGGGGCAAAGTCCGCGCCCGATAACCCCCACACCGCCTTTGAACCATATTGACTTCGGCGAAAAAAGCGAGTATAATATAACGCGCGTTACATAACATCCGTTACATAACCTTAACTCTGCAAAGGAGGCGGACAATGCCGCCGAAACCGAAGCACACCAAAGAACAGATCATCGCCGCCGCGCTGGACTTCGTTGCCAAAAACGGCGCAGAGGCTTTGACCGCCAAGGAATTGGGGAAAGCGCTGAACACTTCCACCACGCCGATCTTTACGGCATTCAGATCCATGCAGGAGGTACAGGAGGCGGTCAGGGCTGCCGCAATGGAGCGCTTTGAATCCTATGCGCATATGACCGGCCGGGATATGCCCGCATTTAAGCAGGCAGGCATGCAGATGATTCTGTTTGCGAAAAACGAACCCCGGCTCTATAAGCTCGTATTCATGTCTGCAAACGGCAGTGTGAGATCCTTTGACGATATCTACAGTCAGCTCGGCAGGGTGGCCGGCGAGTGTCTTACCGCCATTCAGACAGATTACGGTTTGCCGGAGGATGCCGCAAAAACGCTGTTTGAACACACATGGATTCACACCTTCGGAATCGGCGCGCTGTGCGCCACCGGAATGTGCAATTTTTCCGATGATAAGATTTCAAAAATGCTGACGCAGGATTTCACGGCCATGATGGCGCTGGTGAAATCCGGAAAGGAAACGGTAAAATGATGAACTCTATCTGCGGCGCAAACTGCGCCGAATGTCCGGCAAAAGAAAACTGCAAAGGCTGCGCCAATACAAACGGCTGCCCCTACGGGAAACAGTGCTTCGTGGCAAAATACATATTGACCGGCGGCATGGAAGCATATCAGAATTTCAAAAAAGGGCTGATGGATGAAATCAACGCCCTGGACATTCCCGGAATGGAAAAAGTCTCCGAGCTGTATCCGCTGGTCGGCAGATTCGTGAATCTGCCCTATCCTCTGCCCTCGCGCGAAACGGTCAGGTTTTTGTGCGACGACGAAATGTACCTCGGCGCACAGGTCAAAAATCTCTTCGATGACAGCGGGAAGTCATGCTTTGGCGTAATCGCAAGGGCGGAATTCCTGCTGGTGTGCGAATACGGTGAAAACTGTGCCGACCCGGAGATCGTGGTTTACAAAAGAAGGTAGGCCCATGGGCAAATACGGTCCGCTTTGGGATTACATCGGCAATTGCGGCAGAGAGAAAATAACGCTCACTTTTGAAAAGATCGCGCAAATTGCCGGCGTTCCCGTTGACCACTCCTTTTTGCGCTGCAAAAAAGAGCTGACAAAATACGGTTATGCGGTTGGGAAAATATCCATGAAAGAGCAGAAGATAGTATTTGAAAGGATACCGGTCAGCCGCCCCCTGGTCTTATATGTTCACGGCAAAGGCGGCAGTGCTGCCGAAGCGGAGCATTACAGGCCGCTGTTTCCGGATTGCAGCGTTATCGGTCTGGACTATACGGCGGAAACACCATGGGATGCAAAAGAAGAATTTCCGCCGGCCTTTCAAAAACTTTCCTCAGCATACAGCCGCACTGTTCTGATCGCAAACAGCATCGGAGCTTATTTCTCCATGCAAGCTTTGCCCCAGGAAAAAATTGAAAGGGCGTACTTTATTTCCCCGGTCGTGGACATGGAAAAGCTGATTTGCGGCATGATGCGCCGGGCGAAGGTGTCCGAGGCGGAGCTGCGTGAAAAAGGGACGGTTGAAACGGACTTCGGAGAAGCTCTCTCCTGGGCCTATCTTTCCTTTGTCCGCGCCCACCCCGTCCGCTGGACTGTACCCACAAAAATTTTGTACGGCGAAGGGGATCAGTTGACCTCCCGGGAGACGATAACCCTCTTTGCAGATTCACATCAAGCCGGACTGACGATTATGGAAGGCGGCGAGCACTGGTTCCATACGCCCGAGCAGACGGCGTTTTTGGACGCATGGATCAAAAACTGCGAAAATGAGCCGCATTGAGTACGGAACAGAAAAAGATATAAAATGCTGGATGGCGCTGGTCCGAACGGCCGGAAGCAGTTTTCCGGGATTGGAAACCGAGGGCTCGCCGGCGGAACACCGGCGTACGGTTCTGGACTTTATGGAGAAATCGGAAGCGGTCTGCGCCAAAGAAAACGATACCATCGTGGGCGTGCTGCTGTTTTCAAAAGAGAAGAACGCCGTCTGTTTTCTGGCAGTGGATCCGTCATTCCGCAGACGGCACATTGCAAAGCAAATGTTCCGCTTTGTCCTTCCGCTGATGACTCCCGGCAAGGATATCACCGTCGCGACCTATCGGGAAGGGGTGCCGGAGGGAAACGCCGCAAGAGCCTTTTACCTTGGGCTCGGCTTTTCGCCGGGGCGTATGACCGAGGAGTTCGGAAGCCCGGTGCAGGAATTCTCAATGGAAGCGTCAAAATGGCAAATATTCTGACGGTCAGCCGCATAATTCTGAGTGTTCTTCTGCTGTTCGCCCATCCCTTGTCCTGCCCGTTTTACGTTTTTTATGTTCTTTGCGGGCTGACCGATGCGGCCGACGGTTTCGCCGCCCGAAAAACAGGCACGGCCGGCGAAGCGGGCGCAAGGCTGGATACGGCGGCGGACACGGTGTTTGCGGCCGTGTGCTTAATAAAACTTCTGCCCGTTATTGAGCTTCCTGTCTTTCTCCTGATATGGACAGCCATCATTGCCCTGATCAAAATCGTCAACATCATTTCCGGCTTCATCCTGCAAAAGAAATTCGCGGCGGTACATTCGGTTTTCAATAAGGTCACGGGAGCGCTGCTCTTTGCGCTCCCGTTCACGTTTCCCTTTGCGGACATTCGGTACAGCGGAAGCGTTGTCTGCGCTGCGGCAGCAGTTGCGGCGATTCACGAAGGTTATGTGATCCTGACAAAGGGAAAAGAAAATAAAACCGGAACAAGCGTCACAAAAATGCTGCGCGGCGATTTTTTCCGGGTGGCCGTCACGGCGAAACTCCGTTTTCGGCGCAGCCTGCGCCAAGAGCGGCATTTTTTTACATCCCCTTTAACAAAAAAAGCTCTGCGCCGGCCGTTTCACGGCCGGCGCAGAGCCTTTTGGCGCTTTTTCGCACAAGCTTTTTTCAAACCGAAAGCCGCCCGCGCCACACGTTCAGCCCAGCTTTCGCAGCAGCTTCTCCACGTCCCCGGCTTTCAGAACCCTGCCCATGGAAACAACTTTCTCGTTGACGACTATGGCAGGCATACTCATGACGCCGTAGCCCATGACCTTTTCCATATCGGTGATATACTCCACCTCAACGTCCAGCCCCATAGATTTGACGGCAGCCCTTGCGTTTTCGTACTGCTCATGGCAGGACTTGCAGCCGGCGCCCAGCACCTTGATGCAGCAGATCCCATCCACATTGGCTCCGCAGCAGGTTTTCCGTGGTTTCTCCGCCTTTGATGCAGAGCCGCAGCAGCAAGCGGGTCCCTTCTTTTTTTCTTTCTTTTTGCCGAAAAAACTCAACAGCGACACAATAAATTCCTCCAAAATTGAATTTTTGATCAAAGTTTGCGTCAGAAAAATTTACAGTATTCCGTTTTCTTATACGATCAACGGCTGTATAAGATTAAAGAAATAGCCCACTGCGATGATCCCTGCCGTGCATATCGCAATGAAGATGCCAAGCAGCTTTGGCTTCACGGCTTTGCGGAGCATGATCATGGACGGCAGGGACAGCGTTGTGACAGCCATCATAAAAGACAGCACCACGCCGATCAACGCGCCCTTCGCAAGCAGAGCCTCTGCGATCGGAATTGTGCCGAATATATCGGCGTACATCGGAACCCCCGCGATTGCCGCAAGAATCACGCCGAAAGGATTTCTGCGGCCCAGCACATTTACGATAAACTCTTCGGGAATCCAGTTGTGAATAATCGCTCCGATCCCCACACCGATAAGCACATAGGGGGCGACTTTTTTCGCGGTTGCAGCGACCTGTGCCCAGGCATATTTCACCCGGTCCCTGAAATGCAGTTCCTCCTGCGGAAGCTCAAGCGGCCGTCCGTTACGGATAAACTCCTCCACCTGATTCTCAAGGCGAAGCTTTTCAATAAGCGTGCCGCCCGCAACCGCAATTACAAGACCGAGCACAACGTAAACGGCGGCGACCTTCCACCCGAAAACGCTCATTAACAGCACGAGGCTTCCCAGGTCAACCATCGGAGACGAAATCAGGAATGAAAAAGTGACCCCAAGCGGAAGTCCCGCGCTTGTAAAGCCCATGAACAGGGGGATGGAGGAGCAGGAACAAAAAGGCGTGACCGTGCCGAGCAAAGCGGCGATGACGTTCGCCCAAATCCCGTGAAATTTTCCGAGTATCTTTTTTGTTCTCTCCGGCGGAAAATAGCTCTGAATATACGAGATGATAAAAATCAAAACGCCCAGCAGAACCATTATTTTTACGGCGTCGTAGATAAAAAACTGAACGCTGCCCCCAATCCTTCCCGCCGTGTCCAGCCCGCAGGCATTCAGAGCCGTACTTATCAGCCGGCTCAGCCAGTGCATACCGAGTATTTCATTTTGAAAGAAATCCCACGCTGCTTTGATCGCTTCCATAAAAGCCCCTCCGATATATCGCCGAATTGAAATATGTCGATATAAAAATCTTTCAAAAAGCCGTGCCGGAAAGCAAGCCGGCTCTGCTTTTCAAAACACGGCCCGTCTTCATCCGAACAGGTGTTTTTTTTGCAGGCTCTTTGCGGTATTTTCCCATTGTCTTTTTCGCCGGGCTCAGCACCCCCCGCTTTTCATAGACGTTCGTCTATATTATAACCAACACATCGATGTTTGTCAATGTTTTTTCAGGAAAACGGCTTCATGTTTTCCGCCGCAGAGGAAAAGCCGATCCGGAACGAAAAAGCTCCGGCTTTTTTTCAGCGGCGGGTCGGAATTCACCGCCGCAAACGCAAAATTTGTGTTATAATAAAGGCCGGAATATTGCTTATCAATGCGGGGGAAGAAAAACGGCGGAAATTATCAAAGTATACCGGCAGGAAATTCCGGCAATGAGATTTATCGGCAAAAATTACGGGGACAGCAAGGGTACTGACTGGAAAGCAAACTGGGGCGACGCTTTTGAGTGCGACGTGTTCGGAAAGGTGGAAAGAGCTTCCGGCGGCGAAGCCCAGAGTCATTTGCTTTACAAAGACAACGACGCGTATCTCGGGTTATGCTATCGCAGCGGGAAAACCGGCGGATATGACGCCTGGGTGGGAATGTTTGCTCCGGCAGGAACGGAAGCCGACGCGAAACTTGGCTATATCGATTTTCCCCGGCAAAATCTCGGTGTGTGCTGGATTTACGGGAAAGAAGACGAAGTTCACGGCCTGATTCCTCTGTGCGCAGAAAAACTGACCGCCGCCGGAATGACGATAAAATCCAATGAATACGGCTGTATCGGTCATTTTGAGCGCGATCAGTGTCCGAGATTTACTTCGCCCGACGAAAAAGGAAATGTGATCCTGGATTACTGCTATTTCGTGCTGTAAAGCACCTTTGCCTGACAGACATTTTCTGTTCCGGTTCCAAAAAAGGATATACTCTGCGGCCGCGCAAAGACCGTTTTACGCAAACGGAGGCATAATATGTCAAAAGCAAAAATACGTTTTCGAATATCAGGGCAAAGAGTATACAAAGTGCCGGTTTCCTTGCAATAACTTCACCTTTCAAAATGTAAAAAGCGAAGATGTTGACGATCTTATGAAAATCATAAACATCGAAATTTCGCGCAAACGGCCCCCGCAAATCGCGCTTAAATCCCATCAGAGAATTGCGTCCCCCGTTTGCAGGCTGACAGCCGCCGCAGAAGGCTTAAAGCGCGCGGCTGTTTTATTTTTCCGCGTCCGGCTCAGATCGGGGAGCGATTCCGCATTCACACCTTCCAAAGCGAGAAGGCTTCTCTTCCTGTCCAGGCCCCCGGCATATCCGGTAAGGCTCCCGTTCGCCCCGACAACCCTGTGGCATGGCACGACGATCGATATGGGGTTTTGACCAACCGCCCTGCCGACGGCCCGGGCGGACGCGCTTTTTCCCGTTTCCGAAGCGATTTTCTCTGCGATCCCGCCGTAGGTCACGGTCGTTCCGTAGGGTATCCGTTCCAAAAGCTCCCATACGCGCACCTGGAACGGAGAGCCGAAAAACCTGACCGGAGGCAAAAAGTCCGGCTCGCGGCCGGAAAAATATATGTCCAGCCAGCGTTTTGTCTCTTCGATCACCCCGGGGCAGCACTTTTCCGGCCGGATGTCCGCACCGGCTGCCCCCCCCTTCTGCCCTTCCAGCCAGAGCCCGACAAGAAATTCCCCGTCCCCTGCCAGCGTTATCGTTCCGAGCGGTGAAATGTATTTGCCAAAGCGCCTCATCACTCTTTCCTCCTTTTCAAAGCATCCCTCCGAGGCTATTTCACCGTCTCGTAGGGCCAGCCGACGATTCCGCCGAACTCCTTCACATTCGTGTACCCAAGCTTTACGAGTTCTTCCGCGGCAATTTTGCTCCGCCTCCCGCTCCTGCAATAGACGAGTATCAGCGCGTCCTTATCCGGAATTTTCTCTTCCGCTTTTTCCGTAAGAAGCTCACGTTCTGCAAGCTTTCCCGAAA